>NZ_LZJG01000367.1:0-725 GCF_001667785.1 Mycobacterium sp. E3247
GTCGCGACGTTCGGCTACACCAACCACACGTTGCTGCCGGAGGCGCTGGAGACCTGGCCGCTGGACATGTTCGCCGAGGCGCTGCCGCGTCACCTGGAGATCATCTACGAGATCAATCGCCGGTTCCTGGACGAGGTACGCGCCCGGTTCCCCGGGGACGACGACCGGGTCGGTCGGATGTCGCTCATCGGCGAGAACGGTGGCAAGAGCGTCCGGATGGCGCACCTGGCCACGGTCGGTAGCCACGCGATCAACGGCGTGGCCGCGCTGCACTCGGAGCTGCTGAAAAGCAGTGTGCTCAAAGACTTCTACGAGATGTGGCCGGAGCGGTTCAGCAACAAGACCAACGGCGTGACGCCGCGCCGCTTCCTGGCGCTGGCCAATCCGGGGCTGCGGGAACTGCTGGACCGCACCGTCGGCGACGGCTGGCTGACCGACCTGGAGCGCCTGCGCGGGCTCGAGCCCTTCGTCGACGACGCCGCCTTCCGCCGGGAATGGCGCGACATCAAACGGAACAACAAGGCGCGCCTCGCCAAGTACATCCGCTCGGTGGCGGGGGTGGACCTCGACCCGGACTGGATGTTCGACATCCAGGTCAAGCGCATCCACGAGTACAAGCGCCAGCATCTCAACGTCCTGCACGTCGTGGCGCTCTATCACCGCCTCAAGCAGGACCCCGGCCTGTCGATTCCGCAGCGGGCCTTCATCTTCGGCGGCAAGGCCGC
>NZ_LZJG01000368.1:0-1313 GCF_001667785.1 Mycobacterium sp. E3247
CGCCACGGAGTACTCCTGGTCGACTTCGATCGCCAGCTCGTCGAGGCGTTCGCGGCGCCGCGCGACCAGCAACAGCGGGAAGCCGCGGCGGGCCAGCCCGGCATGGTCAAGCGCGGTGTCGGTGCGGTGATGAACATCGCCTCGATCGCCGGCTTTCAGCCGGTGCCGTACATGGCGGTCTATTCGGCCACCAAGGCGTTCGTGCAGACGTTCTCCGAGGCCGTCCACGAGGAGCTGCACGGCACCGGGGTGTCGGTCACGTGCCTGTGTCCCGGGCCGGTGCCGACCGAGTGGGCCGAGATCGCCAACGCCGAGCGGTTCAGCATTCCCATCGCGCAGGTCTCGCCGCGCGACGTCGCCGAGGCGGCGATCGCCGGGATGCTGGCCGGCAGGCGCACCGTCGTGCCCGGTGTGGTGCCGAAGGTCGTCAGCACCGGCGGCAGGTTCGCGCCGCGGGGTCTGCTGCTGCCGGGGATCCGGATCGGTAGCCGCTTCCGCGGGGGACCCAGCCGCTGAGCGTGCGTCGCGTCCCCTCGGTCACTTCCGTCACTGCGCCGGGGCGATCGACGAGGTGCCCGCCTCACAGCGACAAAGGCGGCTACCGCGCAGGGGGTCTCGGATTGTCGCTACGAGGCGGGCACAACGCCGCATCCCTCTGAGCCGCATCCCTCTGAGCGGGGGCGCACGGCGCGGGGCGGGTGTGACGAAGCGGCCGCGCTAGGCTCCGCGCATGGCCGCTGTAGACCTGACCGCCGACGTACCGATGAGCCCGCAGGACATGTGGGACCACGTCTCCGACTTGTCGGACCTGGGAGACTGGCTGGTGATGCACGAGGGCTGGCGCAGTGATCTGCCCGACGAGCTCGGCGAGGGCGTCCAGGTGGTGGGCGTCGCCCGGGCGAAGGGGTTCCGTAACCGGGTGACCTGGACGGTGACCACGTGGGATCCGCCGCACGAGGTGGCGCTGTCGGGTTCGGGCAAGGGCGGCGCCAAGTACGCCGTCACGCTCACCGTGCGAGCCGCCGCCGAGGGGTCGACGCTCGGACTGCGGCTCGAGCTGGGCGGGCGTCCGCTGTTCGGCCCGGTCGGTTCGGCGGCGGCGCGCGCCGTCAAAGGCGACGTGCAGAAGTCGCTGAAGAACTTCGTCGAGATGTACGGGTAAAACCGCGCGAGACACACGCGGCGACACGCCGAACTCGTGTCGGTCCGCGGTCATAGACTGGCGTCCCTATGAACCACTCCTCCTTCGTGCACCTGCATAACCACACCGAGTACTCGATGCTGGACGGGGCAGCGAAGATCACGCCGATGCT
>NZ_LZJG01000369.1:0-1422 GCF_001667785.1 Mycobacterium sp. E3247
TCAAACGGCTGAAAGTTGGTGCCACGCGGCGGTTTTCGGCCACCACCCGGGAGTCGTTGTTGGCGGATCTGCGCCGGATACTCGATCCGGATTACGGCGTGCGTGCGCGAGAGATCGCCCGGCACATGACCAAACCCGCTGAAAGCGTTGTCAAGGCCGCTGACGTGGTGGAGAAGTTTGCCGGCTCGCGGAGTCGCGCCTGATCGGCAAAGCCGACAGCGCGGATGTGTGCCGCACTGTCAGCGTCCTGACTCCGGCGCCGGCGCCGAACTAGTTGCCGCTTCTGGAGACACGGGACCACACTTTCTGGCACACTAGATATCTGATCAGCCGACGATGCCTGGGGGTCGCGTCAAACCGTCAAAGGTCGTCACAGTCCAATGGTCGGGGGGATAGGGCCGATGATATTGGCTTCGTCACACCCGACGGCGCCCGGTGGGAATTGCCGGTTCGCCCGCTCGCGGAACCTCATTCCCCATGCCATGCAACGAAAACAGTCAATCCCAATAGGGAAGGGAGAGACTGAAATTAGGGCCGAAAGACCCTACTCTGAAGTGTTGCCGGGGCAAGGGAAAAGTGATTAAGGTTACAACGCGATGAAATTTGCTGTGGCAAGCTACGGGACGCGCGGTGACATAGAGCCGTGCCTCGCTATCGGGCGGGAACTGACGCGCAGAGGGCACGAAGTCCGCATGGCCGTCCCGCCCAATCTTGTTGAGCTCGCGCAGGAAGCAGGCCTGGCGGCCATCGGCTACGGACCCGACATGCACGACTTCTGGAGCGACGAGTTCATCCGCGACTTCTGGAAGAATTTCGTGCGCGGGCCCATCAAGTTGATGCGCGACGCATGGGAGCCGGTGCTGCGGAACTGGCAGCTGATGAGCTCGTCACTGATGTCGGTCGGTGCCGGCGCCGATTTGATCTTCACCGGACAGCTCTACCAGGACCTCGCGATCAACGTCGCCGACTACTACCGCATTCCGATGGCCACGCTGCATTACATTCCGATGCGGCCCAACGGCGAGCTGATTCCGGCACTGCCCGGGCCGATGGTCCGTACCGGGATGGCGGTGTACGACTGGATGTGTTGGCGGATGAACAAGAGGGCCGAGGACCGGCAGCGCCGCGAACTCGGACTGCCCGCGGCCACGAAACCCTCGCCCCGGCGGATCGCCGAACGCGGCTCGCTCGAGATCCAGGCCTATGACGAAGTCTGCTTTCCCGGGCTGGCCGCCGAATGGGCGAAGAAATGGGGCGACCGACGGCCCTTTGTCGGCGCGCTGACCATGGAGTTGACCACGGACGCCGACGAGGACGTGGCATCGTGGATCGCCGGTGGATCGCCGCCGATCTGCTTCGGTTCGGGCAGCATCCCGCTCGAATCCGCTTCCGCCACAGTCGAGATGATCAGCTCGGCGTGAC
>NZ_LZJG01000370.1:0-595 GCF_001667785.1 Mycobacterium sp. E3247
AGGCTTATGACGAGGTTTGCTTTCCCGGCCTGGCGGCCGAATGGGCGAAATGGGATGGCCTCCGGCCATTTGTCGGCCCCCTGACGATGGAATTGACCACCAGCGCCGACGACGACGTGGCGTCGTGGATAGCCGCGGGAACGCCGCCGATTTGCTTTGGATTCGGCAGCATGCCGGTGGAATCCCCGATCGACACGGTCGAAATGATCGGTGCGGCCTGCGCGGAATTGGGCGAACGCGCGCTGATTTGCGCCGGTTGGAGCGATTTCAGCGACGTGCCACTTCCCGAGCACGTCAAGGTGGTGGGCGCGGTGAATTATGCGGCCGTCTTTCCCGCCTGCCGCGCGGTCGTACACCACGGCGGCTCGGGCACCACTGCCGCGGGCCTGCGCGCCGGAGTACCCACCTTGAGCCTTTGGAGCATGAGCGATCAGAAGATCTGGGCGGGCCAGGTGGATCGGCTGAAAGTCGGTGTCGCCCGCCCGTTTTCCCAAACCACGCGCGAGTCGCTGGTGGCCGACCTGCGCCAGATCCTCTCCCCCGACTACGTCTCCCGCGCCCGCGAGCTGGCCGCCCGGATGACGAAGCCCGCGGA
>NZ_LZJG01000371.1:0-10935 GCF_001667785.1 Mycobacterium sp. E3247
GGGCCGCCGGTGCCGATGGCGGCGCGGCGGCCGCGGGCGGAGCGCCGACCGCGGAGGTCTGCACCGCCAGCGCGCCGCTCACCGACATGGCCGGTGTCCCATTGGCGGTGCCCGGCCCGCTGCCGGTGGGCGCCCCCGTGCCGTTGCCCCTGGGCGCCCCGCTGCCGCTGCCGCTGGGTGCGCCGCTGCCCATCGCCCCGGTGGTGCCGGCCGGCGCTCCGTTGGTCGCACTCGGTGGGCCGCTGGCCGCCGGCGCGCCCCTCGACGGGATCGCCGGTGCCCCGCTCATCGACATGTCCGGCGTCAAGGACGCGCCGACGGGAGCGGCGCCGACCGGCGGCCCCCGGTCCGGCCAGCGGCGCGCCGGCCTCCCCGGCCTGCCCCTGGATGCAGGCGTAGCCACCCGTCTTCAGGGGCGCGGCTGCCGCATCCGGGCTCAACGCGAGTGCGGCTCCGCACAACCCAAGGCTGGCAACTACTTTCATGTTGAACCGATCGACGATCGCCATCAGCGTCGACTCTCCTTTATTCGCGCTCACATAACCATCTGGTGCAGCAGAACCGCGTAGCCGTCTTTTCGGCGACCGAGCCAATTGTGGTCAGCCGCCATGAAACGCCGGACGCGCCGCACCGCGCCGTTGCCAAACGGTGACGTCACAAGGGCGTCACGAAGTCGGTTGTGGCCGTGCGGGTCTGCCGACGCCGGCGGCGGCCGGCCGGGCGATTCTGCGCAGCTCATTCACAGGGAATTTTCGGCAATCCAACATGTCTTGGAGGTTCTATAGAGGTAAACGGATGGTGAACGAGGAGAGGGAGGGTTCCCATGTGGGGACAGCGGGTCTATGGCCGATTCATCAAGACAGCGTTCCTGGTTGGCCCCTTGCTCGTCGCCGGGGTGATGTGGGCCGGCCCGGCGCAGGCCGACGCCACCAGCTTCGTCAACGACCTGCACAAGGTGGGGATACATGCGGTCACCGGCGGCGACGAAGCGCTGGTTCAGATGGGTTTGAACCTCTGCCAGCAACTGTCGTGGGGCGCTTCGCCCTCGCAGCTCGAGGGCCTCGCGGTGCAGCGCTCGGACAGCAGGCAGGGCGCACGGGGGATCACGCCCCAACAGGCCGACGACGTCGTCGGTTTTGCCGTGCGTGATCTCTGCCCGAACGCATAGCGGTCGCTCCCCGACCCGCCGGCCGACGGCGAAAACGCGGCCCGGCGGTCGGTCTTTGCCGACTATTCATCGTCGGGATTTCTCTTCCGCAACGTGTCTCACGGCACTTTCGTGTAAAAGTGCATCATCCGAATCGGGCACGGGACGAAGGAGAGAATCGAATGGCAGCACAGCGGCCCTATGGCCGGTTCATGGGCGCGGCCCTCGTAGGCCCACTGCTGGCCGCGGGGATCGGATGGGCCAGCCCTGCCCGGGCCGACCAGACTGCCTTTCTCAATGACCTGCACAACGCCGGCATCCACGCCGTCAACGGCGGCGACGAGGCACTGCTGCAGATGGGCGCGGACCTGTGCCAGCAGCTTTCCTGGGGCGCCTCCCCGCAACAGCTGGAGGGCCTGGCGATCCAGCGCTCGGACGCCGACCAGGGCACCGGTGGGATCAACGGCCGGCAGGCGGCGGACGTCGTCATCTTTGCCTTGCGGGATCTGTGCCCCAACGCCTAACGGCGAGGGGCGCTAGTCGCAGGGGCGGAAGACCGGCAGGACCCGGTATTTGGCGGTGAAGCTGGCCTTCTCGTATTCGTCACCGACCTCGCCGTCACACGCGATCACCGTCGGGCCGTCGACCGCAGCGAAGCTGAACTCCGGCACCTGCAGTTCGTGGTAGAGCGGGCTGCGCTCCAACCGCCCGAGCGCGAGCGCGGCCAGGATCCTGGTGCGTGCCCACGGCCGGCCCGCCTCGAGCATGCGGACGTCGATGAGCCCGTCGTCCATGCGGGTCCGCCGCGCCGGGGCGAACCCGGTCGGTAGGTACAGCGAGTTGCCGAGGAAGAAGAGTGACGTCAGCAGCGTCTTGTTGTCGTATGAGATCCGCACGGGCTGGTGGTGGCGCAGCGTGTGCAGCATCGCGTACAGACCGGCCAGCGGCTTGCCGATGCGTTTCTCGAGTTTTTCGCGCTGCTGCACGAAGGTCGGGTAGGCGCCGATGCTGGCGGTGTTGAGGACCATCTGAGTTTCGTTGAGGCACACCAGGTCCACGCGCGCGACGCTGCCGCGGCGGATCGCGTCGACCGTCTTGGCCACGGTGTCGCAGCCGATGTCCTTCGCGAAGTGGTTGAACGTGCCGGCGGGAAACACGGCCAGCGGCAGCCCGGCCTCGATGGCCACGCCGGCTGCGGCCGCCACGGTGCCGTCGCCACCTCCCACCGCGAGCACCTCGGCGCGCGCGGCGGCGCCGCGCAAGACGTCCTCGGGGTCGTCGTCGGGGCCCAGCTCCCGGATGTCGACCTTCGGCAGCGCTTCGCGCACCTCGTCGACGACGCGTGCCCCGGTGCCGCTGCCCGACTCGGGATTGATCACCAGCACCACCCCGGAACCGTCGGGCCGTTCGGGCGTCGCGACGCGAAGGGGCTCGGTCGTGGGCAGCGCGGTTTCGACGATCGGCGGGACGAGCCGACCGCCCAGCACCGCCAGGCCCGCCCCGATGCCGAACCCGGCGACGACATCACCCGGGTAGTGCGCGCCGGTCACCACCCGCGACAGCCCGACCAGCCCGGCCAGCAGCGCCAGCCCGAACCCCAGCATCGGGTTCTCCAGACCCACCCCGACCGCGAACGCGGCCGCGCTGGCGGAGTGCCCCGATGGGAAGGAGTTCGACGTCGGCCGGCGGCGGACCTGCCGGACCAACGGCACCAATTCGTACCCCGGGCGCGGGCGGCGGCGGATGCGCTTGGCGACCTGGTTGGTGACCAGGCTGGTGGCCGCGAGCGTGGCGACGCCGCGCGTCGCGCCGCGCTGGGCGCTGGGCTTTCCCGAGGCCATCAGGGCCGCGGCGATGGCCAGCCACAACTTCGAGTTGTCGGCCGCCCGGGTGAGCGGCGGCATGATCGCGTCCAGCAGCGGGGTGTCGGTCTCGGCGATCGCTTCGAAGACCTCGCGGTCCAGGGTGCCGAGGCCCCGGGTGATCTGTTCGATGCCGCGTCGCCTGGGCCGCCTGTTCATTCGCTACACCCTAAATTGGTTGGCGGACATGGACGCAGCGGGCTACTTCGAGGCATGGCGGGCCAACGCCGCACGGCGGGGTGTGGCCCCGGACGTCGTCGCGGAGGTCGCCGGGCGGCACGCCATCACCCCGGCGAGCTTCCGGGTTCTCGGGCGCATGGCTCAGATCACCGACCCGGACGGCAAGTCCTTCTTCCTGCTGCCGCGGGGCACCAGCGGCGCCGACGCCCGCGCGGCGGTGCTCTGCACCTACATCCTGAACGGGGGCACCGGCTACGGCCGCACGGGGACGCGGCGCACCGATTTCCCCCCGACGCCCTACAGTGCCGTCGAAGTCACGCGAATCATGCTGCGGCAGAAGGCAAACCGCTGGAGCTACGCCCGCGACGTGAGGTTCGTCGACCGCAACGGCGGGCGGCTGGTCGCGACGCCGAACGGCATCCTCATGGGGCTGGGCGGCAACTGGATCCAGCGGCAGTTCTGCCGCCGCGGCGGCACTACCTGGGGCGACATCTTCATGGTCAACCTCGGCACCCTCACCGACCCCGCGGCGTGGCTGCGCCGGATCGTCGAGTCCGGGCATGCCTGGTACCTCGGCGCCGGCGGGAGGCCGGTGGAGAGCCGCCTGGACCTGGACCGGTTGCTGCACCACGAAGAGCGCCACTGCCGGCAGTGGGCTTCCAAGGGTTACGCGGGCATGCTTGCCGGCTACGGCCGCGAGCTGGTCCGCGAATACGCCTTCGGCGCCATCAACCGGCTCGAGGAGGACGCCGGCCTTGCCGACGGCGGCTACAGCGCGTGAATGCCGTGGTAGAGCAGCATCGCACCGATCACCACCAGGACGGCCGCGAGCAGGGCGGCGTTGTTCCGGTCCATCCAGTCTTTGAGCCGCGCCAGTGTGTCGTCGAGGCGGCTGCCGGCCGCCGCGTAGGCCAGGATCGGGATGGCGACGCTGGATGCCGCGATGGCGACGAAGAACGCGGCGGCCACCCAGTCGCCGACGAGGCCGAGCCCGGCAGTGCCGATGCCCAGTCCGGCGGGGACGCAGATGAGCAGCACGTCCGGGCGCACCACGGCCAGCACGGCCCCCATGATCCCCGCGCGGGCCGGGGTGATGGTGGCGAATGAACGCATCCAGGCCGGGGACTCGGCGTGGCCGCGCCGGTTCAGCCATTTGTAGATGCCGTACACGATCAACGCCGACCCCAGGACGACGCGCAGCCACGACGACCACCGCGGCGGCGACTTGTCCAGGCCGCCGAGCAGGTGGGAGGTCGCGACGGAGAGCGCCGTCAGCGCGGCCAGGCTCAGCGCCCAGCCACCCAGAAACGCCAGGCCGCTCGGCCGGGGCCGCGGCGCCTGCAGCACCAGCACAGCAGGGATGACCGTGAGCGGCGAAAGCGAGACGACCAGCCCGAGCGGAACGAGCCCGGTCAGCACCGTGCCCCAGCTTCCTGCCATGGGCTGCAATCTACAGGGCGCGAATCCCGTTGTGGAGCACGAACAAACCGATCAGAACAAGGATGATCGCGAGCAGCACCGCGTGATGTTCTTCCATCCAAACCTTGAGGCGCTCCAGCGCGTCGTCGAGGCGGTCCCCGGCCCAGACGTAACCCAAGATCGGAAGCGCGACCGTCGACGCGGCGACGACGAGATAGAACGCACCGGCCAGCAACTGGCCGCCGACACCAAGGGTGCTGTTACCGATGGCCAGTCCAGCCGCGACGCAGACCAGGAGCACCTCGGGCCGCAACGCCACCAGCACCGCGCCGGTCACCCCGGCTCGCCCCGGGGTCAGCATGGAGAACGAGCGCATCCAGCGCGGCATGTCGCCGTGCCGATGCCGGGTCAGCCAGTGGTAGGCGCCCAGCGCGATCAGCGCCGACCCCAGCGCCACGCGCAGCCAGGACGCCCACGTCGGCGGCGCCTTGTGCAGGCCTTCGAGCAGCCCCGAGCCGCCGACGAACACCGCGGTCAGGGCGACCAGGCCCAGCGCCCACCCGGCGAGGAACGCCAAACCGGTGGGCCTCGGACGGGGCGAGTGCAGGACCAGCACCGCCGGGATGACCGTGATCGGCGAGAGCGCGATGACCGCCGCCAACGCGACGAGCTTGGTCAGCACCGAACCCCAACTTGCGTCCACGGTCAGCAATCATCGCATCTCATAACCGGTTTCGGCGCAGCGTCCAGGCGGGGACCCAGTGCGTCACGGTCTTGCGCTCGGAGCCGTAGGCCACCGGGTAGGTCACCAGCCCCCACCAATCGCCCTGCTCGCACAGGCCCCAGCAACTGAGCAGACCCTCGACCACCTTGTGCAGTTGCAGACCGTTGGGCTGATAGCGACCGGAGCGGTGCGGCTCGCGCGGGAACAGCACCGTCAGGTCCACCAGCACGGTGATCGGCGGGCGCACCACCCGAAACGGGCTGCGGACCGGTTGGCCGTTGTACCCGATGGACGCGAACTGCCCCATCGATCGATCATACGTTCGAATGACCGCCCGGTTCGTCGAGTTCTTCGTTTTCGAGCCCCGGCCCGGGCCCGCCGATATAGTCGGCTCAGCTACCAAGGGGAGGTCACATGAAGTTGGCTTGCGCCGCCGGCCTATTGGCGCTGGCCGGGCTGCTCACCACCGGGGTGGGCGTCGCCGGTGCCGACGAGATCGAGGTCGAGGGCAACTACTCGAGCCAGGCCGGCTGCGAAGCGGACGCCCCGCACGTCGAGCTCATGCACAACGACAACCTGTACACCCATTGGGACTGCCGCCTGGGCTCCGACGGGTTCTGGCACGTCTGGCTGCTCAACTGAGCTTCGGCCAGCGGCGGGGCCGTCCTCCGCTTCTGGCACCATAGCGGCGTGCGGAACCCGCTTCGCCGCCCGCCGTCCGCGCTGGACCCGCTGCTCGTCGGGCTGCTCGCCGTCGCGGTGAGCCTGGGTGGCGCGTCGCGCCCGTCGTTCTGGTACGACGAGGCCGCCACCATCTCGGCGGCCTACAGCCGTTCCCTCGCCCAGTTGTGGCGGATGCTGGGCAATGTCGACGCCGTGCACGGCGCGTACTACCTCCTCATGCACGCCTGGTTTCAGGTTTTTCCGCCCACCGAGTTCTGGTCGCGCGCGCCGAGCGGGCTGGCCGTCGGCGGCGCCGCCGCCGGAATCGTGGTGTTGGGCAAGCAGTTTTCGTCGCGCACGGTCGCGCTGGCGACCGGCGTCTTCTGCGCCATCCTGCCCCGGACGACCTGGGCGGGCATCGAGGCCCGCCCCTATGCGTTGTCGATGATGGCCGCCGTGTGGCTGACGGTGCTGCTGGTTCGCGCCGCGCGCCGCGACACCGGCTGGCTGTGGGCGGCCTACGGCGCCGCCCTCGCCGCGTCGATCGCGCTCGAGGTATACCTCGCCCTGCTGGTGGCCGCCCACCTGGTCCTCCTCATCGTGTCGCGTTGCGCGCGAACGGTTTTGCTGTGGTTCGCCGCCTCGGCGGCTATCGCGGTCGGCGCCATGGCGCCGTTCCTGCTGACGGTCGCCGGGCAGGCGCACCAGATCAGCTGGATCGCGCCGATCGGTCGCCGGACCCTCGAAGACGTGGTGGTGCAACAGTATTTCGAGCGCAGCCCGCCGTTCGCCGTGCTGTCGGCGCTCGTAATCGCGGCGGCTGTCGCGTTGTGGCTCAGCGGATCTGCCGCCCTGGCGCGGGCCGACGGGCAACTGCTGGCCCTGGCGGCCGCGTGGCTAACCCTGCCGACCGCGGTCATCCTGGCCTACTCGGCGGTGGTGCATCCCATCTACACCCCGCGCTATATGACGTTCACGGCGCCGGGAATGGCGCTGATCCTGGGGGTCTGCGCCGCGGCGGTGACGGTCCGGCCGTGGCGGACGGCGGCCCTGGTCACGCTCTTCGCCGCCGCCGCGACACCGAATTATCTCTTCGCGCAACGTAACCCGTACGCCAAGTACGGGATGGACTACAGCCAGGTGGCCGATCTGATCAGCGCGAAGGCCGCACCCGGCGATTGCCTGCTGGTGAACGACACGGTGACGTTCATGCCCGCCCCGATGCGCCCGCTGCTGGCGGCGCGCCCGGACGCCTATCGCAAGCTGATCGACCTCACCCTGTGGCAGCGGGCCACCGACCGCAACGACGTCTTCGACACCAACCTCATCCCGGAGGTCGTCGCGAATCCGTTGAGCCACTGCGGCGTCGTGTGGATCATCACCCAGGGCGACCCGTCACAGCCGGCGCACGAGCAGGGCCCGGCGATCCCACCCGGCCCGGTCTACTGGGCGACCCCCGCCTTCGCGGTCCCGCACGACCTGGGCTTCCGGCTCGTCGAGCGTTGGCAGTTCAACCTGGTTCAGGTGTTCAAAGCGCAGCGCTAGTCACCAGATGCGGATGTAGTCGACCAGCATCGAGGCCGGGAAGGTGCCCGCAGCCGGATCCCCGGCGCCGACACCTCCCACGGCGAGGGTGAACATCGGCGTCATCCAGTAGCCGGGAATGTTGAACGGCCACCGGAAGTCGTCCGGGGCGCCGCCGGCGACGTGGATGGGCTTGTTGGGAACCTTGAAGTACTCGGCGCCGTCCCGCGCGAATTCGAATCCCTCTTCGCCCCAATGCATTCGCCAGGTGTGCCAGTTGCTGTCAACCAGCCCGGGGATCGACTTGCCCTCCCAGGTCTTGCCGTTGGACGCCGCGTGCACGGTGGTGCCCGGCGCCCACTGGCCGTTGCCGTACCACTCGAAGATGTCCACCTCGCCGTCGGGCAGCGGGTCCTCGTTGACGCCCCAGAACGACGGCCACAGGCCGGGGTACAGGCAGTCGAGCTTGATCCGCGCCTCCCAGGTCTGGTTGATCATGCTGCGGAAGTTGCCTCGCAGCTTGCCGCTGTAATAGGTGTTGCTCAGCAGATCGTGGGTGGCGCAGAGGACGAGGTTGGAATGCCCGTCCTGGAACACGTTTTGGCGATCGTCGCGATAGATGCCCTCGACCGGCGGGAACACGTCGTCCTGCCAGGTCTGGATGGTCCACTTGCCGGGATCGGGAGGGGAGCCCGCGGGCCCGTCGAACTCGTCGGCGAAGATGTACGGCCCGCCCGGGCCGGCCGACGGGGGCGCCTGCGGCGCCGGCGGGGTGGCCCAGGCGCCGGGCAAGCGCATCGCCGCCCCCAGCATGCCGAGCCCCGACATCAACATCATGCTGCGACGATCCATCTACAACCCACCAATCGTGAAAGCCGTGTTTCGACCCAAGCCCGCCACCCCCAGGCAACCTTTGCAAACGGTGTTATGAAACCACGCGCCGGGGTGGCGTGCACCCCGCACCGGGCCCGTGGCGGCGAGTTTTTGCCTGCTGGGCACGACGCGGTTCAGCGGGAACCCGGTTCGCTGAGCTTGACCAGGGTCTTGCCGATGTTGACCCCGGTGAACAGGCCGTTGAGGGCGTCGACGCACGACTCGATGCCGTCGAAGATGGTCTCGCGGTGCCTGAGCCGGCCCTCGGCCTCCCACTGCCGCAGCGCGGCGAAGGCCTCGTCGAAGCGGCCCCACTGGTCGAGGGCGTTGAACCCCTGCATCAACGCCGTCTTGGAGAGCAGGTTCACATAGTTGGCGGGCCCCGGGTGCTCGCCGGTCAGGTAGCTGGAGATGACCCCGCACAGCACCACCCGGGCGCGCGGGGCCAGGCGGCCCAGCACCGCGTCCAGGATCGGCCCGCCCACGTTGTCGAAGTAGACGTCGACGCGCCGCGGGCAGTGTTGCTTGAGCGCCGCCGTCAGGTCGTCGTTCTTGTAGTCGATGCAGGCGTCGAAGCCGAAGTCCTCGACCACCGCCCGGCATTTCTGTGGCCCGCCCGCGATCCCCACCACCCGGGCGCCGGCGATCTTGGCGATCTGCCCGGCCACCGATCCGGTGGCGCCCGCGGCCGCCGAGACCACGACCGTCTCCCCTTCCTTCGGCCGGCCGATGTCGGTCATCCCGAAATAGGCGGTGGCGCCCGTCGGCCCGTACACCGACATGATCGCCAGCTGGTCGTCCTCGCCCGGGATGGGCGTGCTGAACAGGTCGTCGCGGATGATCGCGTACTCGGAGAAGCCGGTCAACGTGGTGACGACGTCGCCGACGGCGTAGGCGTCGCAGCGCGATTCCACCACTTCGCCGATCCCGGCGGCGCGGATGACCTCGCCCAGCTGCACCGGCGGAAGGTAGCTGGGCTGGTCGTCGAGCCACGTGCGGGCGGCGGCGTCGATCCCGACGTAGGTGGTGCGCAGCAGCGCCTCGCCCTCCCCCGGTTCGGGCGCCGGGGTGGTGAGCAGCTCGGTGTCACCGGGCCGGACAAGCCCGGTGGGGCGGCGACGCAACACGACCTGACGGTTCGGCAACTCGGGCACGAACCAGAAACTACCGAACCGCGCGAAACCACCGACGCGAATGGCATATTCAACCCATGGCAGCAAACGACGACCCGGAGGATCGGATCCGGGAACTCGAGCGCCCGCTCGCCGACGCGGCGCGGGCGTCCGAAGCGGGCAGCGCGCAGCCCCCCGCCCAGCCTTACCCGCCCGGGCCGGGCCCCGGCCCCCCGCCCCCGCCGCCCGCCTGGAACTACGGCGCCCCGTACGCGGGCCCGCCTCCCCAACGGCCCTCGGGCAACCGCGCGTGGTGGATCCTGGGCACGGTCATCGTCATCGCCGTGCTGGCCCTCGCCGGTGGCATCGCCGCCTTTGCGGCACACCAGCTTTCCGGGGTCCGCTCAATCATCAGCTCACCGCCGACCATCACCGACACGTTCGGTCCGTCGCCCAGCACCCCGCGCGGAACCGCCCCGTCCACCACCCGGGCCAGGACGCCCAGCCCGTCGACGTCGCCGACCGCGCCGCCGGGCGCCAAGCTCAGCGTCTCCGGGATCGGCGAGAACCGGACGATCGCCTGCAACGACAACGTGATCAGCGTCAGCGGGGTGTCTAACACGGTGGTGATCAGCGGCCACTGCGCCAGCCTCACCGTGTCGGGCGTGCAGAACGAGATCACCGTCGACGCCGTCGACAGCATCGAAGCCTCCGGCTTCAACAACAAGGTCACCTACCACACGGGCACGCCGAAGGTCAGCAACTCCGGGGGATCGAACGTCGTCGAGCAGGGCTGAGGCCGGGCGCCGGCCTACGAGCCTTGCGGGGCCCCGCCGGATTCGTGACCGGATTCGTGGCCGGATTCGTCGCCGGGCGAGTCGCCGTCCAGGACGCTGACGGCGATGCCGTACGGCAGGAACCGGACCCTGCGGTTGGGGTCGACGTTGTCCTTGTTGGCGCGCAGCGCGTCGAGCTCGGTCGCATAGACCTGTTCGACGTGCGCGCCGCCGTCGGCGCCGGTCGTGTAGATGGCCCACACGCCGTCACCCGCCTCGCCCGCGGTCTCGGGCTCGGGGCGTGGGCGCCGCGACAGGTCGTCGAAGAACGACGACCACCCGGGCCGGGCTCCGGGAGCCGCCACGAACTTGCTGACCCGCTCGAACACCTCGCGCAGGCCCTCGCTGCCCTCGCGGATCATCCGATCGATCTCTTCGGGATCAAACCCGAACCCACCGTATTCGCCCACGCGACCTCCTCGCCGCTCATGCCGTCACCGCCCAGTGTGCGCGCCGGCGCGGTCGCGCGCCACGTCCTCAGCGTCCCGGCGGCGGCGGTGGGGTGATGGGGATCGGCACCGTCACGAATGGGAAATGCAGGTACATCGTCACCGGGGGCATGGCCGGTGGCGGCGGCGCGGCCGGCGGCGGGGCC
>NZ_LZJG01000372.1:0-4705 GCF_001667785.1 Mycobacterium sp. E3247
CCTCCTCCGTAGATGAAGCCGGTATAGCCCTGCAGCAGCGACGCGCCCGCGGTGATCCGCTCCCACGCGTCGTCGGCCGTCTCGATGCCCCCGACGCTGATCAGCACCAGGCGATCGCCCACCCTGCCGTGGAGCCGGCGCAGCACCTCGGCAGAGCGGTGCGCCACCGGCGGCCCGGAGATGCCGCCGGGACCCAGCGCGTCGACCCCCGGCGTCTTCAGCCCGTCGCGCGACACGGTGGTGTTGGTGGCGACGATCCCGGCCAGGCCCAGCTCGACGGCCAGGTCGGCGACGTCGTCGAGATCGGCGTCGGAAAGGTCGGGCGCGATCTTCACCAGGACCGGCGTGCCGGTGACGGAGGCCTCGGCGAGCACGGCGGTCAGGATGGGCCGCAGCGACTCGACGGCCTGCAGGTCGCGCAGGCCCGGCGTGTTCGGTGAGCTGACGTTGACCACCAAATACGACGCCAGCGGCCCGACCAATCGGGCGCTGGCCCGGTAGTCGTCGACGGCGTCGGCGGCCGGCGTGGACTTCGTCTTGCCGATGTTGACCCCGATCGGGATGTCGGGGCGGTGACGCGCGAGCTGGATCGCAAGCGCCCCCGCACCAAGGTTGTTGAAGCCCATCCGATTCAGCAGGGCGCGGTCGGCGGGCAGCCGGAACATGCGCGGCGGCGGGTTGCCCGGCTGCGCGTTCGCGGTGACGGTCCCGACCTCCGCGTACCCGAAGCCCAGCGCCCCCCAGGTCAGTAAGCCCTTGCCGTCCTTGTCGAAGCCGGCGGCCAGCCCGAGCGGCCCCGGGAAACGCACCCCGAACACCGTGCTCGCCAGCACCGGATCGGTTGGTCCCAGCAGGCGGTGCAACAGCCGACGCGCCAAGCCGAGGACGGTGGCGCCGCGCAGCACCGCGAAAACCAGCGTGTGGATGCGCTCGGGCGGAACCAGGAAAAACAGGCGTCGGACCAGGCCGTAGACCAAGCCTTCGCGGGGTTGGGTCACCGTCACAGTTGCGGCTGGTCGGGTCGCCGGTTGTCCAGTCGAGATTTCTTGCGGCGCAACAACACTCGCCTGCTACCGTCGGTGTAAAGCCGCACCCGGGTGAGCTCCCAGCCCCGGTATTCGGCCTCGATGGACAGCCGGATGGACGCGCTGACGCGGGTCACTTCGGGTGGCAGGCGCAGCGGCACCCACTCGTATTCGTCGGACAGTTCGGTGTCCCAGCCCGCAGGCAGCTGACTTCGGCGCGGCGCGGTCAACGCCCACCCGCCGCGTGTTCGATGACCTGGACCCCCGCACCGGACCCCGACACCACGTACAAGGTGTCTGACGCTTCGTCGAAGGCCAGGGAATTCGGTTGCTGCACGGTTGGGTAACGCACCTTTTCGACGGGAATTCCGGTGGACAGATCGTAACCAATGACCATATTAGAAGCGGTCTGCGAAACCCAGGCCAATGCGCGCGAGCCGGTCAGGCCGTAGGGCGCCTGGGGCACCGGATAGGCCTGGCGCAGAATCAGCGGGTCGACGCCGTACGCCAGGAGCTGGCCGCCGCGGGTGTCGGCGACCAGAATCCGGCCCCAGGGGTCCGCGGCCATGGTGGTCGCCCCCTCGCCGGCCCGCAACGCCTGCTGGACTCGACCGTCGGCGCCGATGGTGGTCACCGACGTCTGCCCCCGGTCCAGGACAGCTGTCGTATTACCTTGTGTGGCAAGGCAATCGACGCGTGCGAAGATCTTGGTCCGGCTACCGATGGTCGCGGTGGCGGCGGCCCCGGGGGCGGGAGAAGCTGGTGTGGGAGAAGCAGGAGAAGAGAGGGTATAGACGGCCCCGTCGGCGCTGCCCAGCACCAGTTTGCCGTCGGCACGTTGGGCGACCGCGGTGAAATCGGTCTGCTGCGCGTCGGTGACGTTCACCTGGCCCGTATGGCCGGTGCCCAGGTCGACCACGAAATAGCCGCCCCGCGCGGCGAGGTAGACGGTGCCGTGGCCGTCATCGGTCATGGCGGTCGCCGGGCCCGGCAGGTCGATGACCCGCGCCGCGGCCTTCGGGTCATCGAAGACGGCGACGCTGCCCGGCCCCGCCGGGGCGGCGCCGGGCGCCAGCACCGCCAGTCGGCGGGCGGCGCCGTCGAAGGCGGCCGCGACGGCGTGGATCGGCAGTGGGCGAACCGTGCCGGCGGGGTTCTGTGACGCCGGCGGGGAGACGGCGGCCGCGGCCGGTTCGATGGTGGGCGGCGCGGGTTTGAATATATTCGACGAACAACCGGTCACCGCGGCCAGCAAAATCGCGAATCCGATCACACGGCAATGAGCTGTGGGTTGATTACGCCCGTGCAATGACAGCAACTATCTTCCCTTGTGCGACGACTGTAGGCCTTCCACTTTAAGGAACGCCTTCGCATCCAATATGGCCATGTTGCGCACATCAAGCCTCGGGGGCGAGGTATCGTCGGCTTATGGCCGTCACCGTTGACCGGCATATCGCGGAGAAAGAGTTTGCTGTCGAAGACATGTCGACAGGGATTTTCGCCAGCGGATATGGACAAGTCGGTGATGGGCGCAGTTTCTCGTTCCACATCGAGCACGGCTTGCTCGTCGTCGAAATTTACCGGCCCCGCCTTGCCGGGCCAGTCCCGCAGGCCGACGAGGTCGTCGCCACCGCGGTGCGCAGCCTGGTCGACATCGACCTCACCGACGAGCGCAGCCTGACCGCCGCCGTGCGGGACTCGGTGGCGCACGCGGTGCCGGTGCCGCGCTAGTCGCGCGCTGATCATCAACCCGCAGTCGCACCGGGTACGGTCGTGGTCGTGGTTGCCCTGATGCCTCGGACGTCCCGGTTGGGCGCCGCGGCATGACGGTGATCCTGTTGCGCCACGGCCGCTCCACCTCCAACACCGCCGGCGTCCTGGCGGGTCGCTCGAAGGGCGTCGACCTTGACGAGAAGGGCCGCGACCAGGCCGCCGGGCTGATCGACCGGATCGGTGACCTGCCCATCCGCGCGCTGATCAGTTCGCCGTTGCTGCGCTGCCGGCGCACGGTCGAGCCGCTCGCTGCCGCGCTGTGCCTGGAGCCGCTCATCGACGACCGGCTCGCGGAGGTGGACTACGGGGACTGGACCGGCCGCAAGATCGCCGAGCTGGCCGGCGAGCCGCTGTGGAGGGTCGTGCAGGCCCACCCGAGCGCGGCGGTGTTTCCCGGCGGCGAGGGTCTGGCGCAGGTGCAGGCGCGCGCCGTGGCGGCCATCCGGGAACACGATCGACGGCTGGCCCTCGAGCATGGCGGGGAACAGGGCGGCGACGCCCTGTGGGTGGCCTGCACTCACGGTGATGTCATCAAGGCCGTCATCGCCGACGCGTACGGCATGCACCTGGACGCTTTCCAGCGGGTCACCGCCGACCCGGCGTCGGTGAGCGTGATCCGGTACACCGAACTGCGTCCGTTCGTGTTGCACGTCAACCACACCGGTGCGAAATTGGCTGCAGCGCTGCGGGCCGGGCCACCGCCCCAGAACGGGGCGAAGGCGAAGACCGACGGCGACTCCCACGCAGCGCCAACGGAACACGCGCCCACGGAACAGACACCAAAGGAACAAGCGCCAACGGAACGGCCGGCGCCCGGGGAGCAGCCGGCCGGGCTCGTGCCGTCCAGTGACGCGGTGGTCGGCGGCTCGACTGACTGATTCCGCTTAAAACTGACGGAGCGGGGCAATCGAATCGCACGGCGAAGGCAACAGCCGGTATTTTGGAGGTGCCATGGCCCGCGCAATCCACGTCTTCCGCACACCCGACCGCTTCGTGGCCGGGACCGTCGGCCAGCCCGGAAACCGCACGTTCTACATCCAGGCGGTGCACGATTCCCGGGTGGTGTCGGTGGTGCTGGAGAAGCAGCAAGTCGCGGTGCTGGCCGAACGCATCGACGCCCTGCTGCTCGAGGTGAATCGCAGGTTCGGCACGCCGGTCCCCCCGGAGCCCACCGAAGTCGAGGATCTCAACCCATTGGTCACGCCCGTGGATGCCGAGTTTCGGGTCGGAACCATGGGCCTGGGCTGGGATTCGGAGGCGCAGACCGTGGTGGTCGAATTGCTGGCCGTCACCGACGCGGAGTTCGACGCGTCGGTGGTGCTCGACGACACCGAGGAGGGGCCCGACGCGGTGCGGGTGTTCCTGACGCCGGAATCGGCGCGGCAGTTCGCCACGCGCTCCAATCGCGTCATCTCGGCGGGACGGCCCCCGTGCCCGCTCTGCGACGAACCGTTGGATCCGGAGGGCCATATCTGCGCGCGCGCCAACGGCTATAGGCGCAGCGCGCTGCTCGGGCCTGACGATGAACTTGAGGCCTGACGACCGTGAGGTGCTGCGCAACGGCGAGCTGACGGTCCTGGGACGCATCCGCTCTGCCAGCAACGCCACCTTCCTGTGCGAGTCCACGCTCGGCGAATCGACCGTGCACTGCGTCTACAAGCCGGTCTCGGGCGAGGCCCCGCTGTGGGATTTTCCCGACGGGACGCTGGCCGGCCGCGAACTCGCGGCCTACCTGGTGTCGACGCGGTTGGGCTGGAACATCGTGCCGTACACAGTGATTCGTCACGGGCCGGCCGGCCCCGGCATGCTGCAGTTGTGGGTGGAGCAACCGGGCGACGCCACCGGCTCCGACCCGAGCCCCGGCCCCGACCTGGTCGACCTGTTTCCCGCCGACAAACCGCAGCCGG
>NZ_LZJG01000373.1:0-788 GCF_001667785.1 Mycobacterium sp. E3247
CCGATGCGGCCCAACGGCGAGCTGATTCCGGCACTGCCCGGGCCGATGGTCCGTACCGGGATGGCGGTGTACGACTGGATGTGTTGGCGGATGAACAAGAGGGCCGAGGACCGGCAGCGCCGCGAACTCGGACTGCCCACCGCCACCGTCGCCTCACCGCGCCGGATCGCCGAACGCGGGTCGCTGGAAATCCAGGCCTATGACGAGGTCTGTTTCCCCGGCCTGGCCGACGAATGGGCGAAGTGGAACGGCCAGCGCCCCTTCGTCGGGACACTGACCATGGAGCTGACCACGGACGTCGACGACGAGGTCGCATCGTGGATCGCGGCGGGAACGCCGCCGATCTGCTTCGGCTTCGGCAGTACAACGGTCGATTCGCCAGCCGACACCATCACCATGATCGGCGAGGCCTGCGCCGAGTTGGGCGAGCGGGCGTTGGTGTGCTCGGGCAAAACCGATTTCAGTGGGGTCGCCCATTCCGACCACGTCAAGGTGGTAGGGGTGGTCAACTACGGGGCGGTCTTTCCCGCTTGCCGGGCGGTGGTGCACCACAGCGGCGCGGGCACCACTGCCGCGGGCCTGCGCGCCGGAGTACCCACCTTGAGCCTTTGGAGCATGAGCGATCAGAAGATCTGGGCGGGCCAGGTGGATCGGCTGAAAGTCGGTGTCGCCCGCCCGTTTTCCCAAACCACGCGCGAGTCGCTGGTGGCCGACCTGCGCCAGATCCTCTCCCCCGACTACGTCTCCCGCGCCCGCGAGCTGGCCGCCCGGATGACGAAGCCCGCGGA
>NZ_LZJG01000374.1:0-14977 GCF_001667785.1 Mycobacterium sp. E3247
TGGAGCGTGAGCGCTGTTTGTGACGTGGTGGTGTCGACGCCGCCGCCGATGAGGTTCCAGAGGATGTTGAGCAGCTGTTCGTCGGTGAGGCGTTGGCCGTCGAATTCGAATTGGATGAGGAAGCTGGTCAGGTCGTCTTTTGGTTTGCCCCGTCTGGCCGTCGCGAACTCGATGACCTCTTCCATCATCTTCGGGACTTTGGCGATGGCGTCGAGGTACTCCGGGCTGTCCTGCGGGACGGCCATGACGGAGTGGAAGAGGTTGGCGTAGAGGTGCCAGTTGTCGAGGGGCAGGCCCATCAACTTCATGGTGAGGATGGCCGGGACCGGGCTGGCGTAGTCGAGGACGAGGTCCATCCGCCCGTCTTCGATTTTCTGGTCGAGGAACTCATGCGCCTTGTGTTCCATGAACGGCTTGAGTTTCTGGACGGCGCCGGGGGAGAAGAACGGGGCCAGCGCGTGCCGTAGGGCCTGGTGGTAGGGGCCGTCGACTTCGCCGATGCCCAGGGCCGGCTGGCCGTCGGGGCGCGGGACGCCCATCTCGCCTTGGTAGTCGACGCCATCTTTCGAGTTGGGCTCGTATTTGTGGGCGAAGGTGTCGCCGTCTCTGGCCGTACGGCTGACCGCGTCGTAGCTGCTGAGGTACCAGAAGCCGCCGTAGTTGGTGTTCCAGGCGACCGGGCATTTCTGGCGCAGCTCGGCGTTGATCGCCAGTTCGTTGAGGTTGAACGCGTCGGAGTGATGGTCGAAGTCGACGATGGCGTCTTCGGTGACGTCGGGACGTGTTGCCATCTGGTTGGTCCTCCACCGCGGCCGGGGTGCTTTTTGCACTATCTTTGCATTATTACGCTGGCGTGTCTGTCGAGAAAGGCCGCGATGAGTAGTCACCGGACGACCTTCAACCATGTCGGATTGTGTGTCTCCGACCGCGAGCGGTCGCGGCGGTTCTATGAGAACGTGCTGGGGTTTCAGTTCTGGTGGGAGCTCGATCCGCCGGATGGCCCCACCGCCAAGCTGGTCCAGCTTCCCGAGCCGCTCGGGGTGCACGCGACCTATCTGGTGCGGGACGGGTTTGTGCTCGAACTGATGGACTACTCGAAGCGTCAGGTTCACGCCGGCTCGGAGCGCGTCATGGATCAGATTGGGCTGACGCACATCTCGTTCTCGGTGTCCGATCTTCCCGGCGCGTTGGAACGGGTTGTGGAGTTTGGGGGAGCGGTTGTTGACGAGACCGTGACAGAGGCGATGGCGATGATCCGCGATCCGGACGGGCAGTTGCTGGAGTTGCTTGCGGATGGGTGGCTGTCGGCGGTGCCCTCACGGCCTTGGCGGTGAGCGATTCGTTCAGGTTGTTTCCGGCCCAGCAGCGTTGGTGATCGCGGGTACTCTTAGGCATCTCTGCTTTGGTGCGCGCCGGTAATGAGAAAGCGGCTAGAGCAGCTTCCGCAGCTTCGCCGCTTCTTCGATGTCGTCGCGGAACTGGTCGAGCGTTGCGAGCGTGTACATTCCATCGATCTGCTGATCGACCCACAACTGATGAATCCGGCGCAGGTCTGCCGCGCGACTCTTCCACCCGATGCCGTCGATCACCGCAATCACGAATTGTCGGGGCAGGCGAACGTCAGCCATTTCCACGATCTCGCGTACCGCGTCAGTGAGTTTGCTGCCTGTCGAGTCAAACCCCTTGGCCGCTACCGCGATTGCGGCTGAGTCGGAGTTCGGGATTACCAGGTCACACGGAGCTGTGCGACCGTTGCGGCCCGTGAACGTGGTGCGAGTCTGATAGGGCAAACCGAGGATTTTGGCGACAGCTTCGATCTCATCTTCCACTTTGCGGCCCTGCGCTCCGGCCGCGGTTGCGGCCGCCCTGGTGCCGGCCCGGGCGACAAGCACATCACCGATCCCATACGTAGCGTGCAGCTGCGCCTTGGCCTGCGCCACCAGACCGTACACATCGTCGAGCCAGCTGATCAGTTCCACGGCGTTGTTGCGTGCCAGCAGGACCCACCCGGACGTGTCGAAAGTGTGCTTAAGCGCGTTCTTCAGCTTCTCCTGACCCAGACCGACCAGCAGGCCCAATACCGGCACGTCGTTTGGATGCGCAGCGGCCCATTTTGCGATGGACTTGCGGCTGATCACCGGCAAGGCAGCCAACGACACCGCTGCGGCACGGATCGCATCGGTCTCGACCGTTGACGCCAACGGGTCGATGTGCGCGCTCAGACGGCCAAGCGCGCCGAGGTAGTCAGCGAACGGAATCGGCTCGCTCACCCGTCTGTCCCGACGAACAGGTACTCGGCAACGTCCCGTCGCGTCGCGGCGGCGTGGGTGCCGAAGCTGTACTTGTGGTCGACGGCGATTTTGCGGACTGCCGGCTTCACCTTGCCTAACAGGTCCACGATGCGGTCGGCGTCCGGCAACGCATTCGACGAGTAGGACAACACGATGGCCCCGGCGTCCTCGAAGTGCTCGAAGGTGCGCAGCAGCGCGTCCTCGATCGTCCGCTTATAGGCGAACGGGGTGAAGCGCTTCGCGATCTTCTTGGTCTTCGTCTCCTCCATGATCGTTACGCCGCGCCAGTAGAGGCTGAGCCCTTCGAGGAAGTGGTAGCGCTTCATGTAGTCGGCGTCATCTTTCGGCGGTGCGTAGGGCGGATCGAGGTAGACGAGATCCGCCACCCGGGCGTCGAAGTCGAACACGTCACCGGTCACCGCACGGCTCTTGCCGCCGTTGCTGAACACAACGGCGTTGTACTCGGCGGCGGCCCGTCGGAAGTGGTCACGCAGGGACATCTGAAGATCCCTGCGCCCGTCGGCGTAGCGGGTGCTATCGGTGAAGGTGAACACGCCGCGTGGCTGGCGGCGGGCGGCGGAAAGCACGAGCGCGGAGATCGCGATGTCCCGCTTAAAGCCGGTAAGCAGATCGATGTGTGACCAGGCAGAATCGAGGAATTGCCGGTCCTCCCGCGTGAAGTAGAGCCCGTCGAACTTGGCCTGGACGAAGTCACGGTCATCGGCTGCCGGCCCACATATGCGGTCGACGTCGGCTCGAGTGAGTTTTACCGAGGAGTTGGCCACCGTCGCCCGGGTGATCATGCCAGGGAACGCGAGGAAGTCGTTGCTCGTCACGGAGAAGCCCTGCGCCTTCATCAGGTATGAGACCACCCCGGAACCGGAAAACGCGTCCACGGCGGTCTCGCCGCCGAGCTGGGCAAATAGGCGTTCCAGGTGAGGCAATAGTTGGTACTTCGACCCCATGTAACGCAGACGGGGGAAAGCCTGCGCGCGACCGAGAACGTCGGCGGTTGTTGGCGTCTTCCACGGCGGCATGCTGACACCTTCGCACAGGCCAGGGACGGTGCCCTGTAATGCCTCGGGGAGTGTCCGGTCGAAGCGTGCTACCCCTGTTCGAGGGCTTCGATCGTCAACGTGGCGAGACGGTCCGTTTTGGTCGCATTCTTGAACAAGCTCGCGGTGTATCCGCCGTACTCGGCTTCGCCCTTGTTCTTCATCGTGCGCAGAACCTCGGCCGTCAACCCGGTGGCCCGCGCGAGCATCGGCGCCCAGTCCGCCGTGTGGTCTTCGATCCCGGTCAAGTCCAGCCGGGCGAACACCACATGGGCGATGAGGCGGTTTCCATGGACCGCGTAACCCCTCGTCCGGTTGTCCAACCCACTACGCAGGCGGTCGAGTTCGTGATCGACGGCACGAAGGATCTGGACCGACCGCCAGACGCGCAGATGGGTGGTTTTAGCGTTGAAAAGCTCCTTGTATGGCGATTTGGTGGTGTCGTCCCACAGGCGGCTGACTTCGCGTTTTGCCTGCGTCGCCAGGCTCGCCGACCGGGCACAAGCCAAAGCCACCGCGGCCTCGCCGAACTCGCAGCCCTTGTCCGGATCAGGGCGCGCCTCGCCGCTCCGGATCACGTAGATCAGGTTATCGACGGAGAAGTCATCACGCAGGCGCGCCTGCTCCGGATCGAGGCCGACGAAGTCGCGGCCGCCGATCACGTTCTGCGTGTTGGTCGCGCGGGTGACGCGCTTTCCGAAGTCTTGGGCGGCTGATTCCAGCGAAATGAACCGGACCATCACGCGCACCGAATCCAGCTCGGTCTGCTTGCCCTGCCGCAGTGCACGTGCAAGCGTCCCTACGGTCTGGGCGCCGTTGACGACGCTGACTCCCTTCAGCCCGAATGTGCCCTGTCGACGTTCGGGCCCGCCGGCCGGCGCCTTGTCGATCGACTCGCAGAGCGCGGTGACGCCGTTGTTGAAGTACCAAAAGTTCTCAGGGGTGTCGATGACGGTCTCCAGTACGGAATTGTTGACCTCGGAGTTCGGGAGGACCACGCGGACGTTGCGCGAGAGGAGGAAGTCCCCGTGGTCACGTAGCCAGCCGGCGACCTCGGTCCCGCTCACATGCCCATAGACCGCGTCAGGCGGGCCTTCCAGCCGCCCCCAGTCGGAGAGTTCCACCGTGAGGTCGATCTGGCTGGACCGGGTCTCGTCGACGAGCAGCTTGTAGATATACCCCTGGTTCGCGTAGTTGAATACCGCGACCTCGGTGGGCTCATTGAGCGTGGCTATGTAATCGTCCATGTGACCGCGCACGTTGTCGGCGACCACTGGTGTGCCCATGGACGCGAATATCACTTCGATCCGCAGATCGGTATTTAGCAGGATATCGTCCAGCTCGGGTACGCGGGCGTTCACCTTGTCGTTGAACCGCGACCAGTTCATTGAGACCAGGTCTGCCAAGCCCTTCTGGAATTTGATCATGTCCTCCAGGGAGGCGCCTTTATTACCCGTGTCTGACCACTTCGACTGGACGACGTAGAGGCGGGGAGTCTCTGAGTCTACGTACGCGATGGCGTCGATGCCGTTGTCGTCCGGACCGTCGGTCACCGAGCGGGCCGCGTCCTCATCGCTCAGACCCGCAACCTTGGTTAGGACGAACGCGGCGAGCGCACGGGTGAGTCGCGCCTGCTCGACGTGTTCCTCGCTGTGGGCGCCCAGATCGGAGACGTCAATGTGTGGGTAGGTCGTATCCTTCAGTCGCCGTTTGATCTGTGCCACATGCAAGTCGCCCACAGCCGACCCTCCTTCTTCGTGCCAGCCCCCGAAGTCTATTGGGTTCGGCGGATTGCCGAGATCGACGCCGAGCATGACCGCCGACGTTCGACGCGGTATGTAGCTGACTCAGATGTTCTCACCCACCCGCCCAGGATGTTCGCCCGCGTGACCACCGAGTCGGCCGCGACGCCAGCCTCTCGCCCCGTCGGCACCCGCAGCACATCGCCGGGTCACCCGGGCACGTTCTCGCTACAGTGTTCAACCAATCCCATCAACGTGGTGAGCTTGTAGGTCACGGTGCGCAGACCGATCTCGCGGATCACGATTACGCCGGGCGCGGCAGAAACCCTGCCCCAATCCGAACCCTTCGAAGATGCGCCACCTCCGCTAGCCTGACATTTCTACTAAAAGTCCATTAAGGGCGTCGATGAGTCGAACTGGCGAAACCACGATCGCGGTAACCGTTTTGCGCCCCGTCGGGCGCGGTGTAGATCGCCCGGAACACGTTCTGGTAGGCGGCGATGGTCGGGGGTTCGCCTCCGACAAGGCCTCGGCCGTCGCAGAACTCATCGACGAGCACACCGTCCGGCATATGGGGGAGGCCGGCGGCGAACCGAACGGCATCGCGCTAGACAGCAACGGCCACTTTCTGATCGCCAATTGGGGCTCGGGCGTGCTGCAGGACCTCGACCCGGTCACCGGCGCGATCACGTCGGTACTAACTGGACGACTCGATGGACGTCCACTGCGGTGGCTTAACTTCGTTCTGGTGGATTCCCTTGGGGCCTTGTGGTGTTCGGTGAGCACGACGGCAGACGATCTGATGGACACCATCGCGCGAGGCACCGCCGACGGGTTCCTCTTTCGGATCGCACCGGATCGCCAATCGGCGCAAGTGGTCGCCGACCAGGTGGGCTTCCCGAACTGCATGGCACTGGATCGCGACGAGGAGTATCTCTACGTGGTCTGCACAATTGCCGCCGACGTGGTGCGGTTTCCGATCAAAGGCGAAACGCTGGGGCCCGAAGAACGGTTCGGTCCGCCGCTGGGGGACCGGCGCCCCGAGGAGTACGGCCCCCATGCCGGCCGGTTAATGGCCGACCCCGAGGTCGTCAAAAGATGGGGGATGGCCGACGGGTGCGCGTTCGATGCCGAGGGAAACCTCTGGGTCACACTCGTTCTCGCCAACAGGATCGTGGCGATCAGCCCGGACGGCATGGCGACGGTAGTCCTCGACGATCCCGAGGGCGCGCTATTAAACGGTCCGACCAGCATCGCCTGGGGCGGCCAGGACATGCGCGACATCTACATCGGCTCGATCACGACCCCGTACGTCCTCAAGGGCCGAAGCTCGGTGCCTGGTCTACCGCTAATCCATCAGCGCTAGCTAGCCGACGGCCCGGGCCGCATGAAGTCCGGCAGTGCTTCCTCCGGGTCGTTCGGGATCATCGACTCGCCCAGCCCCCAGAGCTGCCGAATGGTGGCGCCGCCGTCGACGACGAGGGTCTGTCCGGTGATGCGGGCGGCCAGCTCGGAGGACAGGAACAACGCGGCGTTGGCGACGTCATGCGCGCGGGGCGCCGCCAGCGGGTTGATCCCGTTGACGGCATATTCACCAGGCGGCTGGTCCTCATTGCCCGAGCCCACATTGCCGGGCGCGACCGCGTTGGCGCGAATGCCATAGCGCCCCAGTTCATCCGCGAAGGTTTTCACCAGCGAGATGACGCCGGCCTTGGCGGCGCCGTAGGCGGCGTGATAGGTCGCCGAGGCGATGCCGTCGACCGACGCGATCGCCACCAGCGATCCACCACTGCCCTGGGCGATCATGTACCTGGACGCGGCTTGAAAGAGATAGAACACCTGGGTCAGGTTGTAATGGATTGCCGCGTCCCACAATTGGGGGGTGAAGTCCTCGACCTTCGACCACGTCGCACCACCGATGATGTCGACGCACACGTCGATACCGCCCAGCGCCGCCTCGACGTCGTCGATCGCCCGGCCTACCTGCTCGGGGTCGGTCATGTCGGCGACGATCGGGACGGCGTGACCGCCCCTGCCGATGATCTCGCCGGCGATTTGCTCCGCGCGCTCCTCGTCGATGTCGATGCAGGCCACCGAGGCGCCCGCGTCGGCCAGGGCCAACGACGTGAACCAGCCGTGGCCCGCGCGCTCCGCGATGTAGCCCGCACCCGACACCACCGCACGCTTGCCCGAGAGCCCCAAATCGATCACGCCGACCTCCTTCGCGGGCCGAACGCCGTTGATGGCCGACGGCCGTACTGGTGGAGTATCGAGGCGCCCTCGACCGCAGTCAACGACGACGCGCTGCGCCGAGTCACCGCGCAATCAGCACGCCGGCTGGTGTTCCTCGACTCCGGAGCTACTCGCCTGAGACGGTTCCTCGCTAGCCTTGCCCCGGAACGGCCCAACGACCTGCCCGCCCAAGTAGACGACCCCGCGGCCGACGGCCACGAACGCACGGCCCGTCACGCCTCCGACGACCCCAAGCGTGGCCAAGGCGGCGTCGAGCACGCTCGGGATGTGGAAGTCCTCCCAGGTCTCGACCTGGTGCTGGCGGGCGTTCGCGAAACGGTCGAGCTCGTCGCGCAGGGCGGCGCCCTGCTTGGCCAGCTCGCGCACCGCCCAGAATCGGAAGCCGTCGATGGCCGCCGTCTTCCCGAACCGGTCGAGGATATCCTTCGCGCTCCGGTAGATGTCGAGGTCCTCGCGCAGGTGATGGTCGACCAGCTCACGAGCCTCGTCGATCGCCCGCAGCAGCTGCTCGGGCTCCTTCGCCTCGATGCGCGCAAGGTTCAGCCGCTGCCACTTGTGCAGCGCCTCCTCGGCGATCACCAGCAGGCTCAGGGTGTCGCCAAGCCGGTTGTCGTCGATGGCGTTTCGCAGCTTCGCGGCCCGCTGCTGCACGCCCAGGGTGTGATCGAACGACGCCAGGATCCGGCTCACGTGGTTGCGCAGCTGCTCGACGGCGACGTTGAGCGCCGGCCCCAGCGCGGCGACCGAATCCCAGTACGCATCCGGCAGCGACCCGTACTTCTCCAGCGACTCCACCATCCGCGAGACCGTCAGGCTGTTGCCCAGGACGTCGCCCGCGCGCTGCGCCCGCGCGACTTCGAGCACCGCGTCGACCTTGTCCTCCACCCGCCGGACGGCGTCTTCGACCTCGGCGACCGCGGACTTCAACGCGACCTGCACCGCGATCATCTGCGCGGACATCATCGCTTCGGCGCCCAGCATCGCCGGTTGCCACTGCAGCGCGGCCAAAAGGTCCCCGGCGTCGACGCCCGTCGCCAGCCGGAAGAAGCCCTCGCCGAGGGGAACCAGGTTGCCTTCCTTCAGGGCCTCCACGGTGTCGCGGTGCAGCTGCACGTACTTGCCGCCCTCGGCCAGCAGGGCGGCCACCCCGACGAACCCGCTCGCCAGCGAGGCGGTGTCGATCCCGGCGACCCGCATCCCCTGCCCGGCGATGGATCGCAGCCGCGTCAGGTAGGACTCGACGGCGGTGGGGTCGCCACCCAGCAGGAGGGCCTCGTCGTGCAGCGCGACCACGACCTCGTCGGCGTCGGTCCCGGCCGACACGTCGAACATGTCGGTCGTGCTCACGGCACCCCCTGATCCTTTGGCCAAGCAAAGCGGCCAACAGTTAACAGGAATTTGTCGGCTAGCAAATCGGGACGTTACACCCCTGTGTCGGGCCCACCGCTTCCCTTTGCCGTGTGTTTGGCAGGAATTCACCGACGCCGCGAGCTGGCCTGCAGCGACGGCGGCGAGCAAACCCTAGACCGCGCCGGATAACCCGGCCTGCCGGCGTCAAACCACCCGTAATCTTCAGGGGTGCCCGAGCGTAAGACCCCCCGACTGACGGTCGAGGACTGGCTGCAGGCGGGCTACGCGCTGCTCGCCGAGCAAGGGGTGCGCGCGCTGAAGATTGAGCGCCTCTGCCAGCAGGCCGGCGTCACCCGCGGCAGCTTCTATTGGCACTTCGACGACATGGACAGCTACCGGGCCGCGCTGGTCGACTCGTGGAACACGTTCCTGGAAAAGGACCGGCAATCGCTGGCCGAACTCGACGCGCTGCCGCCGCGCGAGCGCCTGTCGGCCATGATGGCGGCGCTGACCAGCCCGGGGCACTGGACCCTGGAACGCGCGATGCGCGAATGGGCCCGCACCGACCCCGCCGCCGCCGCCAACGTCCGCGCGGCCGACCGGCGCCTGCTGCGCGCCGTGACCAAGGCCTACAGCGACTACGGCTTCGGTCCCGAGGACGCCAGGCTGCGCGCCCAGCTGACCTTCGCGGCCGGCATCGGGCTGCTGCACCTGGCTGAGTCGGCCCAGCAGGCGCAAAAGGCCGCCCAGCGGGAACGATTCCTCGAGCTGATGCTCAAGGACTAGACCATCGCGATGGGGGAGATTTTGGCGCCAATCGCCAACCCCCCGGCCAACTCTCGGCTCACGTCGTAGTCGAACACCACATGCCCGGCCGCGATGTCCACGTCGCGCTTGAAGCGCTGCATCGGGTTCGACAGGAACTGCGCGCTGGCGCCGGAGGCCTCCACGAGGTCGGCGATGACGGCCTTGCTCTCGTGCACGGTGTGGGCGGCCGCCAGCCGCGCCTCGGCCCGCACCGCCCGGCTCACCCGTTCGCCGCGGACCACCAGGTCCTCGATGCCGCCGGCGGTCTCGTCGACCAGCGCCCGCAACGCGCGCAGCCGCACCCGCGCGCTCGCCAGCCGGATCTGGGCGGCGGGCTGATCCTTCTGCGCCGCACCGCTGTACGCCAGGATGCGGCCGCCCAACCGCTCGGCGAACAGCTCGGTCACCCGCTCGGCGGCGCCGAGCACCGGCATCGACGCCACCAGCGCCAGCGCGGGCACCATCGGCCACCGATACGTCGGGGCGTCATGGGCCCGCGCGCCCGGCGTCGTCCCGGCGTAGATATCGGCCACCGACACCATGCGGTGTTCCGGGACGAGCACGTCGGTGACGACCACGTCGTGGGAACCGGTGCCGCGCATGCCCGCGGTGTGCCAGGTGTCGACGACCTCGACCCGGTCGGCGGGCAGCAGCACGAGCGCCGGGTCGATCCGGTCCGGCCGCTCGACGAGCGCCCCGACCATCACCCAATCGGCGTCCATCGCGCCGGTAGCCCACGACCACCTGCCCGTCAGGCGCACCCCGTCGTCGGCCGGGGTGCCGCGCCCGGTGGGGGCGAGGGGAGCGGGCGCCAGCACCGGCCCCGCCCCGAACACCTCCTCCTGGGCCCGCATGTCGAACAGCGAGAGCATCCAGTTGTGCAGGGCATAGAAGCCCAGCGTCCACGCGCTGGACGCACACCCGTGCGCCATGCGCCGAATCGGTTGCAGCAGTTCGGGAAACGACGCCTGCATGCCGCCGAACCAGGCCGGCAGCAACAGCCGGAACAGCTCGGTCTCACGGAATTCGTCGACCGTCGCCGCGGGCAGCCGGCGCAGCCGCTCGGCCTCGTCGGCGCGCTCGGCCAGCCGGGCGACGAAGTCGTCAGTGATGCCGTGCAACTGCCGGTCGTCGATCACGGACATGGCGCCGACCGTACCATACCTTTTTGTACGGTCACGACGCGCTTCCGCAGGGGTCACTCCTTCCGCACCTCGCGCGCGTCGTACACCGTGAAGTAACAGAGCAATCGCTCTGTTAACATGGCGGTGTGCCGCGTCCCCGGGTTCACGACCAGGACCAGATCCTGGATGTCGTCGAACGGCTGGCCGTGCAGGCCGGGCCCGCCGCGGTCACGATCAGGGCCGTCAGCGACGCGACCGGCGTGTCCAACGGCGCGCTGTACCACACGTTCGGCTCGCGGGCGGGACTGGTCGGGCGGGCCTGGCTGCGGGCCGGGCACCGATTCCTTTGCGCGCAGGCCGAATTGATCGACGCCGCACCGCAGGGGGACGGCGTGGCCGCGGTGGTGGCCGCGGCCGAGGCGCCGGCGGTATTCGCCGAAGACCATCCGGCGTCGTCGCGGCTGCTGCTGACGGTGCGCCGCGAGGAGCTGCTGGGTCCGGACACGCCGCCCGACCTCGCGGCGCAGCTGCGTGACCTGGACCGGCTGCTGGTGGAATCGATGATCCGGCTGGCCCGCCTGCTGTGGGATCGCAAGGACGCCGCGGCCCTCGACGTCGTCACGATGTGCATCGTCGACCTGCCGACGGCGATCCTCTTGCGCCGCAACCGGATCAACGACCCCCATGCGCGTGAGCGATTGCGCGCCGCGGTCATAGCCGTGCTCGACGCCGGGGAGCCCCGGCACAAAACCACAGAAAAGGACGGCACATGACACCGACACTCAGCTGGGACGACACGATCGCGGTGCTGCACCTCGGCGAGGACGAGAATCGGTTCTCCCCGGAGTTTCTCGGCGCGATCAACGAACAGCTCGACGACATCGAGCAGGCGGGCGCCCACGGGCTAGTCACCACCGCGGGCGGCAAGTTCTACACCAACGGACTGGATCTGGACTGGCTGGGCGCGCACGCCGAGCAGACCCAGGACTACGTCGCGCGGGTGCAGGCGCTGCTGGCCCGCGTCCTCACCTTCCCCATGCCCACCGCCGCCGCGATCACCGGGCACGCCTTCGGCGCCGGCGCCATGCTGGCCATGGCCCACGACGTCCGCGTGATGCGCACCGACCGGGGCTTCTTCTGCTTCCCCGAAGTCGACATCCGCATCCCGTTCACCGACGGCATGGCCGCGCTGATCCAGGCCAAGCTCACGCCACGCGCCGCGGTGGCCTCGATGACGACCGGTCTGCGCTTCGGTGGGGAAGCGGCGGCCGAGCTCGGCATCGTCGACGCGACCGCCGCCGAGGGCGAGGTGACCGCGGCGGCGGCCGGCCTGCTGCGCCCGCTGGGCGCCAAGGACCCCGGCACGCTCGGCGCGATCAAGCAGACCATGTTCCGCGGTGCGGCGCGGGCGCTGACCGACGTCTGAGCGCATGACATTTGCGTTAACGCTCAACCGATTTCGCGCACCGTCTTGAACCAAACGTTGCCGGCGGCCGTCTGCATTGTGTCGCAGTGCCTCAAAGATGTTTGGAGACTTGGTGATCGCAGCAGATTTGATTCGCCCGATTGGTGCCATGGAACGGCTCTTCTACCGCTACAGCGAACGCAATCCGACACACTTCTCGCTCGTCGCCGAGTTCGACCAAGTGCTCACCGCAAACAAGGTGAGATCCGCGCTGGCGTCCGTGCAGCGACGACATCCCTTGTTGTCAGTACACGTTGAGGACCAGCCCGGTACGCGGCTCGGCTTCTACCGCGCCGCCACCGTCGCACCGATCACGTTGACTGTCCGCCGCGCAGAGTCGTGGGAGGCCGCCGTGGCGGACGAGCTAGGCCGACCATTCGACCGCTCGCGCGCACCGTTGATGCGCGCATCGCTGCTGCAGGGGCGGACCAGCAGCGCGCTGGCGCTGACGTTCGACCACAGTGTCGCCGATGGAATTTCCTCGGTGCTGGTGCTCAAGGATGTCATCGCCGCACTCAACGGCGCGGACTTGCCCAATCTGCCGGTGCCGCAGGCCCAGGAGGACCTCGTCGCTCGCACGCTCGGTGAGATCGCGTCGCTGGAGCTGCCCGAGGACCCGAGGATGCGCGAACCCAGCGCGATCCGGCCGTTCGACGGCGCCGTGACCAACGTGCACACGATGGCGATGCCGGAAGTGGATACCGCGCTACTGGCCCAGCGGTGCCGCGAGGAACGCACCACGGTGCACGCGGCGCTTGTGGTGGCGCTGTGCCGGGTGCGCGCCGCCGAGCGTGGCGAAGACTTTGTGCGGGTGCTCAACCCCATCAACTCCCGGGGGCTGATCGGCGTGGGGGGCGACTGCGGGCTCTACATCCAGTCGACCTGGACGGGGCTGTCCCCGTGGGACGGAATGCCGTTCTGGGAGCAGGCGCGTGCGACGACCGCACACCTGGACGTCGCACGGTCCGCCCGGGGGATCCGCGCGGCCTCGCAGGCCGTCGCGCAAGCGATCCCCGTCGACGCCGAAGGAGACCACGCCGAAGCACTGTTCAGCCGCCTCTGCCCATTCGAGATGATCGCCACGAACCTGGGCGTGCAGAACCTCGACGGCGCCGGCCCGCTGCGGCCCACGGCGGTGTGGGGTCCGATCGTTCAAAGCCAGACCGACGGCGAGTACGTCACCGGGATCACGACGTTCGAGGGCAGGCTGAGGATGGTGACCTGCGGCTACAGCGTGCCGGCCACCTTCCTGAAGGGCGTCGCCGACGCACTCGCGGCGGCCGTGCAGGAACGCTGATTGTTACCATCGCGCGGTGACTGACCGCCCCGGCCGGCTGGGACCTGTTTCGCGCCGCGACCTGCTGAGATTCACGCCGGCGCTGCTCGGGGCCGGCGCGCTCGTCAGCGCACCCCGCGCCCATGCCGGCCTGGCCGGGGCGGCGGTCTTCCTCGACCCGGGGCACAACGCCGTCAACGACGCGTCGATCAACCAGCAGGTGCCCAATGGCCGGGGCGGCACCAAGGCCTGCCAGACCTCCGGCACGGCCACCGGCGACGGCTACCCCGAGCACGCGTTCACCTGGGCCGTCGTGACCCTGATCAGCGAGTCGCTCAACCAGATGGGCGTTCGCACTCAACTCTCCCGCGGCGACGACAGCTCCGTCGGCCCGTGCGTGGACCAACGCGCGGCGGCCGCCAACGCGATGCGTCCGGACGCGATCGTGAGCATCCACGCCGACGGCGGACCGCCGTCCGGCAGCGGATTCCACGTGAACTACTCCAGCCCGCCGCTGAACGACGCCCAGGCCGGCCCGGCCGTGCAGCTGGCCACCACCATGCGGGATGCGCTGTCGCAGGCCGGTTTCCAGCCCGCCAATTACGTCGGGTCGGGCGGCCTCTACGGCCGGGACGACCTGGCGGGGCTGAACCTGGCCCAGTACCCGGCCGTCCTCGTCGAACTCGGCAACATGAAGAACGCCGAGGAGGCCGCGCGCATGCAGAGCCCCGATGGCCGGGCGAAGTACGCCGCCGCGGTCACCCAGGGCATCGTCGCCTTCCTGAACGCCAAAGGCGGGTAGGCCGCGTCACGAGTCGCCGTCACCCTGCCGCTTGTTGCACCGGCGACGTGAGCGGTCGCGCCTCGGCTTCATGTGCGCGGCTGGTATGCAGCCACACAAAATCGTGAATACCGGCCAGGTGCAGGAAGACCCGAGACGCCGGCGGCCATGCGCGTGTCACCCCGACCCCGGATATGAGCTCGGGCCGCTCGAGCCGGTAGGTACGGCCCCTCCAGGTCAACGTGCACGTCCCGGCTGCCATCAGGTTCTGGTACCAGTCCGTGTGCGGCCCGTAGCCCAGGGGCACCAGAAAACCGTCGCGGAAGGGGTACGCGCCCAGCGGCGTCTGGTATTCGCGTCCGCTGCGGCGCCCGACATGCGTCAACAGCCCCCACGGCGACCGCTCGGTCCCCGCGATCCCGCGGGTCAAGTTGTTGTAAGCCGTCAAGAACCGCTTGAACGGGCCGTGTCGGACCATGAGGTCCCGGTGCCGCCGAAGGACCCTGGGCAACAGCACCAGCCAGGCCAGGGCCAGGCCGGCGACGGTCAGCACGACGGCAGTGCTTCGGCCGCGGGTCCCCACTCCGATATTCATCAGCGCCTCCTTTGGCGCCAAGCACACCCGAGGCCTGCCGTCGCGCACGAGAGACGAAAGTCACTGCCGCGAAGGTCCGTCGGCATTGGGCCAGTACAGCCAGCCGAGCGGTCGCTCAGCCGGTGAAGCCGCGGACCGGCGACGCGCCGGCGGGGCTGGTGCCCGCGTCGAGGTGGCTGGAGGCGAAGGCGACGCCTTTGTCGATCATGGCGCCGTCGTCGGCGTAGGTGTTGTGGGC
>NZ_LZJG01000375.1:0-950 GCF_001667785.1 Mycobacterium sp. E3247
GGCACTTGACGCTCCAGAAATCCCTCGGGCTTGCCAAGGTCAGCCAGACCGCGCCGTCGCCAGTCCACCGCGGCCAGGTGGACCAGTCCGTCCACGTAGGCCATGGCCAAGTCGTGCCGCAATTCGGGATCGCCGGCGAACGGCTCGGGCAAGTCGAAACCGGGCGTGAATCCGTCGACGACGCCCATCAGCATGAATTCAGAACCAAGTACGTCGGTGTCAGCACAGTACAGCACGGGCTGCGGGTGCGGAACCGGTGTGCCTTCGAGGGCGTGCAGAATGCGCCACTCGCGGTGGGTGTTTGACGCGCTCGGGTCATTCTTCACCACGGGTGGGCGGCGCAGGACCCAGGCGTCGTCGCCGCGTGCTACGCGGAACAGTGCATTGGCGATTCCGGTGCTTGCCCCGATGCGTTCAGCCGTCAGCGGCTGACCACGGCCAGGGAGGCGGTCGCCGATCCACTCGTCGAGCCGGCCAATGTCGACAAGGTGTGCGGTGGTGGTCATCGCTCCGAAGATAGCAATCTTGACAGTGAGTGTCAATGATGGCAGGGTATGACACATGATCAACTTCGAGTTGCCTCATGAGGTTCGTGAACTGCGGACGCGTGTCGCCGCATTCATCGACGAGGTAGTGCTGCCGGCGGAGCCACAGATCGGCACGCGTCCCTTCTTCGACATCGTCAAGGAGGTCCAGGACAGGGCCCACGCGGAAGGGTTGTGGTGCCCCTTCGTACCGGTGCAGTACGGCGGAATGGGGTTGGGGCACTTGGCCAATGCCGTCGTGCAAGTCGAAGTGGGCCGCGCGTTCAGCCATCTGGGTGCGTGGGCGTTGAACTGCATGGGCCCACAGGACGCGACCATGCTGACCCTCATCGAGCACGGGACCGAGGAGCAGAAGCAGCGCTACCTGGTCCCGCTGGTCAACGGCGATATCCGGGTCTGCTTTGC
>NZ_LZJG01000376.1:0-9954 GCF_001667785.1 Mycobacterium sp. E3247
CGTCGGGTATTGCACCACCGCCACCTGGCGGGTCAGCTGGGCCAGCAGCCGTACCGCCCGGCGCAGCACGTCGTCCACCGTGCGCCACCTCGAAGTGATCGCGCTGACCCCGGCCCGGCTGCTGATGGTGGTCATCACCGACACGGGCCGCGTGGATCAGCGCATCGTCGAGCTCGGCGACGTGATCGACGACCACCAGCTGTCGCAGCTTCGCGAGATGCTTGGCCAGGCGCTGGTCGGCAAGAAGCTCTCGGCGGCCTCGATCGCGGTGGCCGACCTGGCCGGGCAGCTCCGCGCCCCGGACGGCCTGGGCGACGCCGTCGGCCGCTCGGCGACGGTGTTGCTGGAGTCGCTGGTGGAACACAGCGAAGAACGCTTGCTGATGGGCGGTACCGCCAACCTCACGCGCAACGCCGCCGATTTCGGCGGCTCGCTGCGCTCCATCCTGGAAGCGCTCGAGGAGCAGGTGGTGGTGCTGCGGTTGCTGGCGGCCCAGCAGGAAGCCGGTAAGGTGACGGTGCGCATCGGCCATGAGACGGCCGCCGAGGAGATGGCGGGCACCTCGATGGTGACCACCGCCTACGGCACCTCCGACACCGTCTTCGGCGGGATGGGTGTGCTGGGGCCCACCCGGATGGACTATCCGGGAACTATTGCCAGCGTCGCCGCGGTTGCCCTATACATCGGCGAAGTCCTGGGTGCTCGATGAACGCGCACCCGCAGTATGCGCAGGCGCGGGATAAAGACCAGGTTTAGGAGAGTCAGGCGTGGCACGCGACTATTACGGGCTGCTCGGCGTGAGCAGAAACGCCAGCGACGCGGAGATCAAGCGCGCGTACCGCAAACTGGCGCGCGAACTGCATCCCGACGTCAACCCGGATGAGGCCGCGCAGGCCAAGTTCAAGGAGATCAGCGTCGCCTACGAGGTGCTCAATGACCCCGAGAAGCGGCGCATCGTCGACCTGGGTGGCGATCCGCTGGAGAACGCCGCCGCGGGCGGCGGTTTCGGTGGCGGCTTCGGCGGCCTGGGTGACGTGTTCGAGGCCTTCTTCGGCGGCGGCTTCAGCGGCGGCGCCACCACCCGCGGTCCCATGGGCCGGGTGCGGCCCGGCTCGGACTCCCTGCTGCGGATGCGCCTCGACCTCGAGGAGTGCGCGACCGGTGTGACCAAGCAGGTCACCGTCGACACAGCGGTGCTGTGCGACCGCTGCCAGGGCAAGGGCACCAACGGCGATTCCGTGCCGGTGCCGTGCGACACGTGCGGCGGCCGCGGCGAGGTCCAGACCGTGCAGCGCTCGCTGCTGGGTCAGGTGATGACCTCGCGCCCGTGTCCCACCTGCCGCGGCGTCGGCGTGGTCATCCCGGATCCCTGCCACCAGTGCATGGGCGACGGCCGGGTCCGGGCCCGCCGCGAGATCAGCGTCAAGATCCCCGCCGGGGTCGGCGACGGCATGCGGGTGCGGCTGGCCGCCCAGGGCGAGGTCGGACCCGGGGGCGGCCCGGCCGGGGACCTGTACGTCGAGGTTCACGAGCAGCCCCACGACGTCTTCGTGCGCGAAGGTGACGACCTGCACTGCACGGTGTCGGTGCCCATGGTCGACGCGGCCCTGGGCGCCACGATCACCGTCGACGCCATCCTGGACGGCCTCAGCGAGGTCACGATTCCGCCGGGCACGCAACCGAATTCGGTCATCACGCTGCGCGGACACGGCATGCCGCACCTGCGCTCGGGCACCCGGGGCGACCTGCACGTCCACGTCGAGGTGGTGGTGCCCAGCCGGCTCGATCACCACGACACCGAACTGCTGCGGGAGCTGAAGAACCGGCGCAGCCGCGACGTGCCCGAGGTCCGCTCGACGCACAGCGGCGGTGGGCTGTTCAGCCGGCTGCGTGAGACATTCACCGGGCGCTAGTCGCTTCGCAAGGCGCATCGAGTGTGCGGTCTATGGACGATATGAGGCCCGTTTTGCTACCTAGCACCCACGCTCGGCGTCGCGTTCGGTCGGCGGCGTAGGAGAAACCCATGGTCGCGACCCTGTTCTACGTCGACGCACTGCCCGACGTCGGGTCGCTGGCCCTGGTCGAGGGTGACGAGGGGTTCCACGCCGCCACCGTGCGGCGGATCCGTCCGGGCGAACAACTGGTCCTCGGCGACGGGGCCGGCGGTCTGGCGCATTGCGAGGTCGAGCACGCCGGCCGCGACGGGTTGCGGGCCCGGGTGCTGAAGCGCTGGAGCGTCGCGCCCGGCCGGCCGTCGGTGACGGTGGTCCAGGCGCTGCCCAAGTCCGACCGGTCGGAGCTGGCCGTCGAGCTCGCCACCGAAGCCGGCGCCGACGCGTTCCTGGCCTGGCAGGCGGCCCGGTGCGTGGCCGCCTGGCAGGGCCCCCGCGCGGACAAGGGCCTGCGCCGGTGGCGGGCCGTCGCCCGGTCCGCGGCCCGGCAATCCCGACGGGCGCACATCCCGCCCGTCGACGGCGTGCTGTCCACCGCGGCGCTGACCCGGCGGATCCGCGACGACGTGGCCGCCGGGGCGGTGGTGCTGGCGTTACACGAGTCGGCGACCGACCCGCTGGCCCACCTCGACGTCGCCCGTGCGACGTCCCTGGTTCTCGTGGTGGGTCCCGAAGGCGGCATCGCCCCCGACGAGATCACCGCGTTGACCGACGCGGGGGCGCGACCGGTGCGGCTGGGCCCGCAGGTGCTGCGCACCTCGACGGCCGCGGCGGTGGCGCTGGGGGCGCTCGGCGTGCTCACGCCACGCTGGGACGACGCTTCCACCCTCTGATTCCGCGGCTGAAGGCTGGCCAACGCGGGGTCCGGGCGTAGACTTAGGCAGCCGAGCAAACCACCGACAAGCCGAGAAAGCAGGCATCGAGAACCACGTGACGCCCCGCGAGACCAGCGCTGTTGACGCAGCCGGAGGCCTCCAGGCCAACGCCCGAGTACGCAGCAGCATCGATGTTCCGCCCGATGTCGTCGTCGGCTTGTTGGGCTCGGCAGACGAAAACCTCCGCGCGTTGGAACGCAGCCTCAGTGCCGACCTGCACGTGCGTGGCAACGCCGTGACGGTCTCGGGTGCGCCGGCCGACGTCGCGCTCGCCGAGCGGGCGATCTCCGAGCTGGTCGCGATCGTCGCCAACGGGCAGCCGCTGACCCCGGAGGTGGTCCGCCACAGCGTGGCGATGCTGGCCGGCACCGACAACGAGTCACCGGCCGAGGTGCTCACCCTGGACATCCTGTCCCGGCGCGGAAAGACGATCCGGCCCAAGACGCTCAACCAGAAGCGCTACGTCGACGCGATCGACGCCAACACCATCGTCTTCGGGGTCGGCCCGGCCGGCACCGGGAAGACGTATCTGGCGATGGCCAAGGCGGTCAGCGCGCTGCAGACCAAACAGGTCAACCGCATCATCCTGACCCGGCCGGCGGTGGAAGCCGGTGAGCGCCTTGGGTTCCTGCCGGGCACGCTGAGCGAAAAGATCGACCCGTACCTGCGGCCGCTGTACGACGCGCTCTACGACATGATGGATCCCGAGCTGATCCCCAAGCTGATGTCCGCCGGGGTCATCGAGGTGGCGCCGCTGGCGTACATGCGTGGCCGCACGCTGAATTCGGCCTTCATCGTCCTCGACGAGGCGCAGAACACCACGGCCGAGCAGATGAAGATGTTCCTCACCCGGCTGGGGTTCGGCTCCAAGATGGTCATCACCGGGGACATCACCCAGGTGGATCTTCCCGGCGGCGCCAGGTCGGGCCTGCGGTCGGCGATCGAGATTCTGGACAGCGTCGAGGACATCCACATCGCGGAGCTCACCAGCGCGGACGTGGTGCGCCACCGGCTGGTTTCCGAAATCGTGGACGCCTACGCGAAATTCGAGGAGCCCGGGCTGGCGATGAACCGGGCGGCCCGGCGCGCGTCGGGCTCCCGCGGGCGCCGGTGATAGGGCCGTAAGCAGCTATGAGCATCGAGGTATCCAACGAGTCGGGCATCGACGTCTCCGAAACCGAGTTGATCAGCGTGGCACGGTTTGTCATCGCCAAGATGGACGTCAACCCGGCCGCCGAGCTGTCGATGGTGCTGCTGGACACCGCGGCGATGGCCGACCTGCACATGCGCTGGATGGACCTGCCCGGGCCGACGGACGTGATGAGCTTCCCGATGGACGAGCTCGAGCCGGGAGGCCGGCCCGACGCCCCCGAGCCGGGGCCGTCGATGCTGGGCGACATCGTGCTGTGCCCGGAATTCGCCGCCGGGCAGGCCGACGCGGCGGGCCACAGCCTGGGCCACGAGCTGGCGCTGCTGACCATCCACGGCGTGCTTCATCTGCTGGGATACGACCACGGCGAGCCGGACGAGGAAAAGGAAATGTTCGCCCTGCAGGACCGGTTGCTCGAGGAATGGGTTGCCGAGCAGGTCGAGTCCTACCGGCAGGACCGCCAGCTGGAGCGGGACCGCCGGTTGCTGGACAAGTCGAGGTATTTCGACAATTGAGCCGACTTCGAATACTGGTAATCGCGGCCGCGGCCGCCATCACCTTCGCACCGATCACGTTGGTGGCCACCACGATCGGTGCGGCGGAGGCGGCCCCCTGCGCCGGCAACGGGTCGAACCCGGCCAGCTGCAATTGGTGTCAGTATCTCGTGGCGCAGTACCACACCTCCAACGTGTGCTCCCAGGACGCGCCGCCCCGCCGGGCTCAGCCGTCCCCGACCCCGGTGCAGGTCCCCGAGCTCCCGCCGTACGTGCCGCCGGCCCCGGAGCCGGTGCATGCGCCGCCGGTCATCCCCCCGAACCTGCCGCCCCCCAACGCGGTCCCGACGATCAGTCCGCCGGGACCCGACGCGTCGAGGAACGTCTCGGTGGTGGCGCCGCCGCGGGGGCTGGACGTCGCGCCACAGGCCGTCGCGGCGGCCAAGACCGCGGCACCGACGCGCGTCAATCCGGCCGACCCGCCGAAGCCGCCGACGCAGGTCGACTTCAACCAGCGGGTGCAGAACGTGGTCAACACCCACCGGGAGAACGTCGACGTCCTCAAGGTCGACAATCAGCGGCTGATCCGGCCCCGCCACTGGGACTACGTCGACTACGACGACGCCTATCGCCGCCCCGCTCTGTTCAACCCGCTCAAAGAGGGCATGGTCTTCCGCTACTCCTACAACGGCGCCGACCGGGAGGCGTACCTGCCGGCCGGTTCCCGCATCGTGCTGGACGCCGCCACCGTCGGCGTGGTCCCGTTCACCGCGGTCGGCGACGGCTGGGTGGCGTCGGGCAGCTTCTACGGCGGGGGGACGGTACCGCCCGACGGCTTCAACGGCCCGCCACCGCCGGACTTCCGGCCGCCGGAGCCGGCCAAGGTCTATCAGAACGTGTTGGTCGCCGTCCCCGCGGCCAACCAGATCGTGGAATTGGGCCAGGTGACGGTGGTGGGACCCGACACCAGCCAACCGGCGGGCAACCGGGACACCATGTTCATGCTCGACGACTCGACCCTGGCCTGGGGCCAAATCAACGACTCGAGCAGCGCCAACGCCCAGATCAGGGTGACCAAGACCCAGTCGCTGCCCGGCGCGGGGCCGACGGACGACGGCAACTTCCTGGTGGTGCTGGCCGTCCGCCCGCACGAGGAGCCGCCGCAACCCGCCCAGCCCTGGTGGCCCTCGGCCCTGGGCTACGGGGCGCTGGGGGTGTTCGTCGGCCTCACCGCCTGGGCGCTCAACCGCAAGCGGAGTGACGACGAGGTACGGGAGCCCGTCAGCACGTCAAGGTCCTCCGGCAGTTGACCGGCCTGTCTTGGCTGCTCGGCGCGATGGCGCTGATCGCCATCGGCGGGCTGTTCGCGGCGATCGACGCCGCCATCAGCACGGTGTCGCTGGCCCGGGTCCAGGAGCTGGTGCGCGAGGAGCGACCCGGCGCGGTGTCGCTGGCGGAGGTGATGGCCGAGCGGCCGCGCTACATCAACCTGGTTGTGCTGCTGCGGATCACCTGCGAGGTCACGGCGACCGTGCTGCTGGTGCTGTTCCTGTACGACAACTTCGGGCTGAACTGGGCGTTGTTCGGCGCCGCGGCCACCATGGTGGTGATGAGCTTCGTCGTCATCGGGGTCGGGCCGCGCACCCTCGGCCGCCAGCACGCGTATTCCATCTCGTTGACGACGGCCGTTCCGCTGCGCCTCATTTCGTGGTTGTTGATGCCGTTGAGCCGGTTGCTGGTGGTCCTGGGTAATGCGCTGACGCCCGGCCGCGGCTTGCGCAACGGGCCGTTCGCGTCCGAGATCGAACTGCGCGAGGTCGTCGACCTGGCCCAGCAGCGCGGCGTGGTCGCCGCCGACGAACGCCGGATGATCGAGTCGGTGTTCGAGCTCGGTGATACCCCGGCCCGCGAGGTGATGGTGCCGCGCACCGAGATGATCTGGATCGAAAGTGACAAGCTCGCCAGTCAGGCGCTGAACCTGGCGGTGCGCAGCGGGCATTCCCGCCTGCCCGTGATCGGGGAGAATGTCGACGACATCGTCGGCGTGGTATACCTCAAAGACCTTGTGCAGCAAAGCTTTTTGTCGGGTGACGGCGGCCGGGGCATCACCGTGGCGCAGGTGATGCGCCCGGCGGTCTTCGTACCGGACTCCAAGCCGCTGGACACGCTGCTGCGCGAAATGCAGCGGGACCGCAACCACATGGCCCTCCTGGTCGACGAGTACGGCGCGATAGCCGGCCTGGTGAGCATCGAAGACGTGTTGGAGGAGATCGTCGGCGAGATCGCCGACGAGTACGACCAGGCGGAGACGGCGCCGATAGAAGACCTGGGCGACAAACGTTTCCGCGTCTCGGCGCGGCTGCCGATCGAGGACCTCGGCGAGCTGTACGACGTGGACTTCGACGACGATCTCGACGTCGATACCGTCGGCGGTCTGCTCGCCCTGGAGCTGGGCCGGGTGCCCCTGCCGGGCGCCGAGGTGGTCTCGCACGGTTTGCGGCTGCAGGCCGAGGGCGGCACCGACCACCGCGGGCGGGTGCGGGTCGGGACCGTCCTGTTGAGCCCGGCCGAGCCGGAGTCCAACGGCTCCCGTGAACCCGGGGCGGACGAGCATGGCTGAGCGGCGGGGTGGGGTGACATGACCGAATTCCATTCGGGCTTCGTCTGTTTGGTCGGCAGGCCCAACACCGGCAAGTCGACGCTGACCAACGCGCTCGTCGGCACCAAGGTGGCGATCACCTCGACGCGGCCGCAGACCACCCGGCACACCATCCGCGGAATCGTCCACCGCGACGACTTCCAGATCATCCTCGTCGACACGCCCGGCCTGCACCGGCCGCGCACCCTGCTGGGCAAGCGGCTCAACGACCTCGTGCGCGACACCTACGCCGAAGTCGACGTCATCGGGTTGTGCATCCCGGCCGACGAGGCGATCGGCCCGGGGGACAGGTGGATCGTCGACCAAATCCGTTCGACCGCAGCGAAAACGACGCTGGTGGCCATCGTGACCAAGATCGACAAGGTGCCCAGGGACCGGGTGGCCGCCCAGTTGGTCGCGGTCAGTGAACTCGTCGGCGACTCGGCCGAGATCGTGCCCGTCTCTGCGACGACCGGGACGCAGGTAGACGTCCTGATCGACGTGCTGGCGGCGGCGCTGCCCGTCGGTCCGGCGTATTACCCCGACGGTGAGCTGACCGACGAACCCGAGGAGGTGCTGATGGCGGAGCTCATCCGCGAGGCCGCCCTGGAGGGGGTCCGCGACGAGCTGCCGCACTCGTTGGCGGTGGTCATCGACGAGGTCAGCCCGCGGGAGGGCCGCGACGATCTGATCGACGTGCACGCGCTGCTCTACGTCGAGCGCGACAGCCAAAAGGGCATCATCATCGGCAAGGGCGGCGCCCGGCTGCGGGAGGTGGGTACTGCCGCGCGCGGCCAGATCGAAAAGCTGCTCGGCACCAAGGTGTACCTCGACCTGCGCGTCAAGGTCGCCAAGAACTGGCAGAGCGACCCCAAACAGCTTGGTCGGCTGGGCTTTTAGACCGCCAGGACAAGGTTTTTTCACTGTCCGGTTCGGTCCTCGTCAAGGCCAGGGGCGGCCAACCGCGTGCTGCCCGACAGCGTCAAAGCCGTTGGCAACCGCGTGATGTCGCGGCCGCGCGCCGGCTGATCAGGGTCAGGGTCACGCCAGCACCCGGATGGTCCGCAGCGACGGATCCGCCGCGTCGGGGACGTTCATCCCGGCCCGCACACCGGAACACAGGTAATCCAGCACGGCGTCGTTGAGGCGCTCGCCGGGCACCACGGCGGGAATCCCCGGCGGATACGGGGTGCATTGCTCGGCGGCGACGCGACCGGCGGCCCGGTCGGTCGGCACGGTCTCGACGCGCCCGAAGAACGCGTCGCGCGGCAGGCAGACCGTCTCCAGCTGCAGTTGCTCGGGTGACGGTAGGTCGATGGGCGGTGGCGGGTCGAATCCGTCGGCGGCCTTGCGCCAGTCCGTGAGCGCGTCGACGAGGCGGCCGGCGGTGTCGTAGTCGTCGGCCATGGACAGCGTCGCCAGAATGCGGCGGTGATCGCTCATCCCGGTGTCCAGGTGTGCGTGCTCGCGCAGCCAGTCATGGGCCTGATAACCCGAGGTGCCCGTCGCGGACACGTCCATCAACACCTGCAGCCGATCCAGGTCGTGGGAGGCCTGCACGCCGAGCAGCTCGTCGTCGAGCACCTTCACGTCGGGGATGGCTTCGATGTCGCGACGCAGCTGACGGGCGAGATCCAGTGCACCGCCCAACAATTCGTGCCCGCGCTGCACCATCTGGCGGCGCCAGCCGTCCATGGCGGCGTACACCAGGACGTTGGGGCTGGTGGTCATCAGCAGGTCCGCGCACGCCGAGAGCCGGTCCTGGTCGATCCGGTCGCTCTGCACGTGGAACACGGAACCCTGCTCGAAACCTGTTCCCATCTTGTGAATGCTGACTACGCAGACGTCCGCACCGGCGTCCATCGCCCACGTCGGCAGGTCCTCGTGGAACGGCAGGTGCGCGCCCCACGCCTCGTCGATGATCAACGGCTTGCCGCGCGCGTGGCACACCTCGGCGATCCCGGCGATGTCGGCACACGTGCCGTAGGGGCTGGGGCTCACGACGAGCGCGCCGGCGGCATCGGGGTGCTTCTCCCAGGCCTCCTGTACCTGCTGCGGCGACGGTGGGTGCGAGAAATGATGCTCGGCGTCCCAGCGGGGGGTGATCCACCGGGGTTGCACGCCGGAGAAGATCAGCCCCGCCACTATCGACTTGTGGCTGTCGCGGCTGACCAGCAGGCTGCCGTCGCCGCCGGCCACGGCCATCATCGCCGCCTTGACCGACAGCGAGCTGCCGCAGGTGGAGAACCAGGCGACGTCGGCGCCCACGGCCTGGGCCATCAGGTCCTCGGCGTGCTTCAGGTATTGGTGGCCGGTCCTGCGGTCGTCCAGCCCGCCGCTGGCCAGCACGTCGTCGGCGAACGGCTCGCGGCCCAGGACCGCCAGGACCCGTTCATCGGTGCCGCGGCCCTGCCGGTGACCGGGCGGGGTGAACCCGTACCGGTTCTTCTCGCGGTAATCGACCAGCGCATCTAACAGCGGTGCATCAGATTGGTCCATCGGCTCGGAATACCCGCCTTGATGGGCGCTATGCGACCGTGGCCTCGAGCGACCTGTGTTCGCTGCACCGCTCCAGATCGTCGGATCGGTGCACCGCGGTCAATTACTCGGTTGGTCGTCGGCAACCCAAGCCGCTCAAGCGAAGTCGACACCAGGCAGCGCACCGGTCGACGTTTCACCTCCGCGCCGGCGGTGCGCCCGCCACCGGCGGCGTGCCCGTTTCGGCGTTCCACCACATCGTGGGCTGCCTGGTCGACCATCCGCACACCGCCTCCAGCTCGGCGGCCAGCGAGATCAGCATGCCTTCGCTGTTGGCGGGCCCCATCAACTGCACGCCGATCGGCAG
>NZ_LZJG01000377.1:0-821 GCF_001667785.1 Mycobacterium sp. E3247
GCCCACAACACCTACGCCGACGACGGCGCCATGATCGACAAAGGCGTCGCCTTCGCCTCCAGCCACCTCGACGCGGGTAGCGGCGGCCCGGCGACACAGGTCTCGACCGGCCGGGGAGGTTTCGGCAGCTGAGCCGAAATCCCCTCGGGGACTGAGGCCGGCGCCTGAGCCCTCGCGTCAGCCGCTGTCGCGGATGAAGCCCTTGTTGCGCATCAGGGCGTCGGCCAAGAACCCGTCGTGCGGGATGGCGGGGGACGCGAACCAGGTGGGGTGGGGCCCGAAGTACACGTTGGCGATCGTCGGCTCGCCCAGCAGAGCGTCGATCAACCGCTCGTCGTCGGTGAGCGCGGTGAGCACCAACGAATGCCGCAGCGGCGCGATGGCGTCGTCGCGCGACCAGGGCGAGACCCACACGCACGGGAAGGGCAGCTCGACGTTGAGCTTGTCCGTGTCGGGCGCGGGCAACAGATGCACGGCCGGGCGCAGCGCGGCGTAGCCGTCACCGAGGTCGGCGACCACCCGCTCGGCACCGAGCAGCGGCGACGATCCGGCGGCCTTCCCCGCCAGATACCCGGCGAGGGCCCGCGCGTTTTCGACGGGCTGGGTGGGCAGGATCGCGCGCTCGTCGTCCATGGGTAGGGGCTCGATCGCCGCCAACCGCTCGGCGATCGCCCGCGCCAGCGGGGCGGGATCGCCCTCGTACAGCACGGCGGTGGTGTTGACGCAGGCCATGCCCCCGAGGTTGGCGATCGAGTCGACGATGAGGTCGAGGTGCTCGCGCCAGTCCTGGTCGGCGGTGATCAGGATCTTGCTGCGCCCCG
>NZ_LZJG01000378.1:0-1065 GCF_001667785.1 Mycobacterium sp. E3247
ACGCCGATCGACTTCCGGGTCTTGCCGCGCAGCGAATTGACGAACGCGTCCCCGACCGCGCCGACGCCGGGTGGCTCGTCGGTGCCGCGGGCGAACGTCACCTCGGCATCAGGGCAGGGGGCGGCGGACGCGGGGGTAATGAAAATTGGTGCGTTCAGCAGCGCCGCCGAGGTGGTGACCACGGCGGTACCCAGCAAACGGGCGAATCGGTGTGCGTTCACGCCCCAATGCTGACACGTCCGGTGCGTGGCGCGACACCCCTGAGCGCCTGATTATTGGAGCCGGGGAGCCGGCCGCCAGCAAACCCAAAAGCCAAAGCCGCCTCACATATTGGGTCCGTAATATCGCGTCATGAGGCTTGTCGCGATAACACCGGGCGCGCATCGCGTCCTCAGCCTGGCGGCCGCCGCCCTCGTCGCGGCGGCATTGCTTATGGCCCCGGCGGCAATGCCCCCGCCGATCGCGGGACTGATGCCGGCCGCATCGGCGGCGTGCCCAGACGCCGAGGTGGTTTTCGCTCGCGGGCGAGAGGAGCCACCCGGCGTCGGCGCGGTCGGGGACGCGTTCGTCAATTCGCTGCGCGGCAAGACCCGGAAGTCGATCGGCGTGTACGGGGTGAATTATCCCGCCAGCATCACTACCGGCAGTGGCGCGAACGACATCGGCGCCCATGTCGAATCGATGGCCAGAAGTTGCCCGAACACCCGCATCGTGCTCGGCGGCTACTCGCTGGGTGCTGAGGTGGTTGACCGCGCGATGTGGGGTGGGCTGCCGCCGGGTCTGGACCAGCGCATCGCAGCGGTCGCACTGTTCGGCAATGGCACCCACGGGCTGGCCCCCGCGTTCGCCGGTAAGACGATCGATCAGTGCACCGCGGGCGACCCCATCTGCGGGAGGGGCACGAATTGGCCGTCGCACCTGCAGCCTTCATACATCGGCTCCGGCCTGGTCGATCAGGCCGCCGGCTTCGTCGCCGGGCGGCTCTAGGTGTACTCGGCCAAGACGTTGGTAGCAGGCGTGTCGGGTTGATGTGAGAAGAACCTCCAGGTGAGGTGTGGCTTGTCG
>NZ_LZJG01000379.1:0-1062 GCF_001667785.1 Mycobacterium sp. E3247
TGTCGTGACCCGGGAGGTTGTTGACGGGCGTGCCTGCTTGATATTGGGAGGACCTCCTGACGGAGTGGATGTGTCTGCATTCACCCGTAGGAGGTCCTCGTGTCTCACGCTAATGCTCGTACCAACCTGTTCGCTCGTCGTCTGATCGTCGAGCGTGTCGCCGCGGGCTGGCCGCCCGCGCATGTGGCTGAACAACTGGGTATTTCGCGGTCCACGGTGTACAAGTGGCTACGCCGGTACGCCGAGGGCGGTGACGCGGCGTTGGCCGACCGGTCGTCGCGCCCGATCCGGATGCCTCAGCGCAGCAGCCAGCGCGTCGAGCAGAAAGTGCTGGCGGCCCGGCGGCGGCGTAAGCGGGGTGCGGTGGTGCTCGCCGCCGAGCTCGGTCTGACCCCCTCAACGGTCGGACGGATTCTGGCACGCCACGAGGTGGCGCATCTGTCGGCGATCGACCCGATCACCGGTGAGTCGGTGCGCTCAGCGCGGCGCAGTGCCAACCGCTATGAACACCGCACACCCGGATCACTGGTCCATGTCGACGTCAAGAAGCTTGGCCGCATCCCCACCGGGGGCGGGTGGCGCCTGCACGGCCGCGATGCTGCGGTCTCAGTCGCCAACCGGCACAAGAAGATCACGATCGGCTACGACTACGTCCACACGGCCATCGATGACCACACCCGGCTGGCCTACAGCGAGGTACTGCCCGACGAGAAGGACCTGACCTGCGCCGGGTTCCTCCACCGAGCAATGGCCTGGTTTGCTGCCCACGGCGTGCGCGTGCGGCGTCTGCTCACCGACAATGCCCTGGTCTACCGGTGCGGCACGAACTGGGGCTGGGTGTGCTCAGCGTGGCAGCTCAAACGCCGATTCATCCGACCCGGTTGCCCCTGGACCAATGGCAAAGCTGAACGTTTCAACCGGACCCTGCTTACCGAATGGGCCTACGCGCGCCCCTGGTCGTCAAACAGCCTGCGCATACGAGGCCTTGACCGATTCCTTCGCCGCTACAACACTCAACGAGGCCACTCCGCCCTCGGCGGAAAACCACCAATCAGCCGGCTC
>NZ_LZJG01000380.1:0-5366 GCF_001667785.1 Mycobacterium sp. E3247
GGCTTGTCCGGGGTGCCGTACTCGTCGGCGGCCGCCCGCGCCAGGGCGGCGCCGGCGTAGTTCAGCTCGTAGGCCAGCTCCTGCATCTCGTAATCGGCGAGCGAGATCGCGTTCGCGTTGAACGTGTTGGTCTCCAGGATGTCGGCGCCCGCCTCGAGATACTCCCGGTGGATCCCCTCGATGATCTGCGGCTGAGTCAGGTTGAGCAGGTCGTTGTTGCCCTGCAGCGCGGTCGGCCACTCCGTGAACCGATCCCCGCGGTAGCCGGCCTCGTCAGGCCGGTCACGCTGGATCGCCGTGCCCATCGCGCCGTCGATCACCATGATCCGCCGGCGCAGCGCGGCCTTGAGCTCATCGGTGCAGTCCGGGCGGATGTTCGGCACGAAGGTCCCTGACTCAGAGGTGTTCGGCGCCGGGGCATTTGCGGGGGCGTTCACATACGTTCCTTCCGTTACGGAAGGCGTCCTTGACTCTGCCGAGCGTGGCGGATACCGGCGGGGACCCGTATCCGTTGCAACGCCTCTCGACCAGAAAAGTCTACGTCGTCACCCGAGCGACGTCTGGACGCCCAACTCATCGCCGCGATCGGTGGCACGATCATTTCGGCGACGATCTCGGCGACGTGGTAGTTACCAAGGTTAACCAGTGTGAAACCGAAGTATTTCGTTCCGACCGCGCCCGTTCCGGTCATCGACGTCGTTCGGGGTCAGGTCGGCGGTCCCCCACAAGGATAGTCGTCCTATGGAATGCGCCCACTGGTTGACAGGTCCTTGCCAGGCAAGGCCGAACTCCGGCGTCTGAGGCCGTACGCTGATTTCTGTGACCCCGCCCGATGGCCCACCCTTTGGAAAAGGCGCACTGCCCGAACTGCACAACACCATCGTCGTGGCGGCGTTCGAGGGTTGGAACGATGCCGGCGACGCGGCCAGCGACGCGCTCGAGCACCTCGAGGCCATCTGGGAAGCCGATCCAATCCTGGAGATCGACGACGAGGCGTACTACGACTACCAGGTGAATCGCCCGGTGATCCGGCAGGTCGACGGTGTCACCCGGGAGCTGGTATGGCCGGCCATGCGGATCTCGCACTGCCGGCCGCCGGGCAGCGACCGTGACGTGGTGCTGATGCACGGCGTGGAACCCAACATGCGCTGGCGCACCTTCTGCGCCGAGCTGGTCGCCATCGCCGACAAACTCAACGTGGACACCGTGGTCATCCTGGGCGCCCTGCTCGCCGACACGCCCCATACCCGGCCGGTTCCCGTCTCCGGTGCCGCCTACAGCCCCGAGTCGGCGAAACGCTTCGGCCTCGAGGAAAGCCGCTACGAGGGCCCGACCGGCATCGCCGGGGTCTTCCAGGACGCCTGCGTGGCCGCCGGGATCCCGGCGGTGACGTTCTGGGCGGCGGTGCCCCACTACGTGTCGCAGCCGCCGAACCCGAAGGCGACCGTGGCGCTGCTGCGCCGCGTCGAGGATGTGCTCGACATCGAGGTTCCGCTGGGCGACCTGCCGACGGATGCCGAGGAGTGGGAGCAGGCGATCACCGAGATGGCCGCCGAGGACGAGGACCTGGCCGAATACGTATCGTCGCTGGAACAGCGCGGCGACGCCGAGGTCGACATGAACGATGCCCTGGGCAAGATCGACGGCGACGCGCTGGCGGCGGAATTCGAGCGCTACCTGCGCCGCCGGCGGCCCGGCTTCGGCCGCTAGACCTGCTCTTTGCCCAAGCCCTGGTTGTAGGCGCTGGTGGACCGGCCGAGCGCGGCCACTTGGGCGTCCAGTTGGGGCAGCAGCTCCGCCGTGGGTTTGTGCAGCGGTAGCTCCCCGGCCGGGGTGGACAGCACCGGCTTGATCCAGCGGAAGAAGGCGACCCAGCCCGGGCAGTAAACGCGTTTCCGGCGGCCCTCGATGCCCTTGACGAACGCGTCCGCGCATCTCGCGACGGTGGTGGTCTTGTTCAACGGCCACGGGAAGCTGGCCAGCAGCTCGCCGAAGGCGGGAAGGTCGGCCTCGCTGTCGCGGACCAGCGCGGTGTCGATCCAGGACATGTGCGACGAGCCGACGTCGACGCCGCGATGGGCAACCTCCAGGCGCAAGGCGTTGGCGAAGATCTCGACGCCGGCCTTCGACGCGTTGTAGGGCGCGAGGCCCGGACAAGCGGCGTAGGCGGCGAGCGACGAGACGACCAGCACGTAGCCGCGGCTCTCGATCACAGCGGGCAGCGTGGCGCGCACGGTATGGAAGACGCCGAGCACGTTGATGTCCATCACCCGCTTGAACGCCTCCGGGTCGACTCGCAGCACCGACCCGTAACTGGCGATGCCGGCGTTGGCCACCACCACGTCGATGCCGCCGAAGCGTTCGACGGCCCGAGCGGCGGCGGCCTCCATGGCCGGCAGGTCGCGCACGTCGGCGACGGCGGTCAGCACGTGCTCCTCGCCGAGTTCGGCGGCCAGCGCGCTCAGCTCGGCGTCGTTGAGGTCGGTCAGCACGAGCTTGGCACCCTTGTTGCGCAGCCGACGGGCGACCTCGGCGCCGATTCCCCGGGCACCGCCGGTGATGAAAACAACTTTGTCCTGCAGCGACGTCATGGCCGTCAACGTACCGCCTTCACAGCTGGCGTGTTCACAGCTCCACCCCGAGCAGCGCATCGATCGCGGTGGCCACCAGCTTCGGCGCCTCGGTGTCATGACCGCCGTATTCAAGCGCATCGGTGGCCCAACCATCAAGCGCAGCAAGGGCTTTGGGAGTGTTCAGGTCGTCGGCCAGGTACTGGCGGACGCGGGCGATGACGTCGGCGGCGTCCGGGCCCGCGGGCAGCTCGGTGGCCGTGCGCCAACGCCGCAGCCGGGAGTTTGCCTCGTCGAGCACGTCGGAACTCCAGAACCGGTCCGCGCGGTAGTGCCCCGATAGGAGGCCCAGCCGGATCGCCGCCGGCTCGACGCCCTGCGCCCGCAACGTCGACACCAGCACCAGGTTCCCCCGGCTCTTGGACATCTTGTGCCCGTCCCAGCCGATCATGCCCGCGTGCACGTAGTGCCGGGCGAATCGTCGCTCGCCCCGGACGCATTCGGCGTGGGCGGCGGTGAACTCGTGATGCGGGAAGATCAGGTCGCTGCCGCCACCCTGGATGTCCAGTCCGCTGCCGATGCGGCTGAGCGCGATCGCGGCGCACTCGACGTGCCAGCCGGGCCGCCCGGCCCCGAACGGCGACGGCCAGCTCGGCTCCCCCGGCCGCGCCGCCCGCCACAGCAACGCGTCCAGCTCGTCGGTCTTGCCGGGCCGGTGCGGGTCGCCGCCGCGCTGCTCGAACAGTCGCAGCATGGTTTCGCGGTCGTAGCCGGACTCGTAGCCGAACTGAGGCGTGGCGTCCGCGCGGTAGTACACGTCCGGGTACTCGCCGTCGACGACGTACGCCGCGCCCGAGGCCAGCATCTTCTCGACGAGCTCGATCACCTCGGGGATCGCTTGGGTCGCCGCGACATAGTCGCGTGGCGGCAGGACCCGCAGCGCCGCCATGTCCGCGCGAAAGCGGGCAACCTCGCGATCGCCGAGTTCGCGCCAGTCGACGCCGTCGCGCTCGGCGCGCTCGAACAGCGGATCGTCGACGTCGGTGACGTTCTGCACATAGTGGACGTCGTGGCCGAGGTCCAGCCACTGCCGGTAGACCAGGTCGAAGGTCAGGTAGGTGGCCGCGTGGCCGAGGTGGGTGGAGTCGTACGGCGTGATGCCGCAGACGTACATGGTCGCGGTCGATCCGGCCGCCACCGGGCGCACCTGCCGGTCGGAGGTGTCATACAGCCGAAGCTCGGGGCCACGCCCCGGTAACACCGGAACCGGTGGAAACTCCCACGACTGCATGGCATCGACTCTAAACGCGCGCGGTTAGCGCCACGCGTCGCGGATGGCCGCGAGCAGGATCGGCGCCACCTCGGCGCGGCACATCACGAAGTCGGGCAGGTACGGGTCGAACTGGTTGTAGCGCATGGGCGAGCCGTCCAGCCGCGACGCGTGCATGCCCGCGGCCATCACCACCCCGGCCGGCGCCGCCGAGTCCCACTCCCACTGGCCGCCCGCGTGCAGGTAGGCGTCGACGTCACCGTCGATGATCGCCATCGCCTTGGCGCCTGCCGAACCGATGGCCACGGGCTGGATGGCGAGCGACTGCCGCATCCGGTGCAGCACGAAGGGCGGCCGGGTGGCGCTGACGGCGATCCGGAACGTGTGCGGTATACCGACGCGCGCGGCGTCGGCGGTCACGGTGTCGGTGCGGTACACCGTGTTCCCACGCGCCGGCAACGAAACCGCCGCGTCGGTGATCTCCCGCCGGCCGTTGGTGGGCTCGCCGGTGGGACGTTGCCACAGCGCGATATGCACCGCCCAGTCGTCGCGGCCCGGCGTGGAGAACTCGCGGGTGCCGTCCAGGGGATCGATGATCCACACCCGGTCGTGCTTGAGCCGGACCAGGTCGTCGTAGGCCTCCTCGCTGAGCACCGCATCGTCGGGACGCTCGGCGCGCAGCCGCCGCAGGATCAGCTCGTTGGCCAGGGTGTCGCCGGCGTCACCCAGCTCCCACGGATGACCGAAGCCGATCTCGTCGCGCACCCTGAGCAGCAACTCCCCCGCGTCGGCGGCGAGTTCGGCGGCCAGTGCGGCATCGGTCAGCTCGTCCGGGCCCTGGCTCACCGACTCAGTATCTCCGATGCCCGTGCGGGGCTTGAACACGTGGCGGAACACGTGGTGGCTACCGGCAGCGCCCGGCTACGCCGCGCTTGCCATCGCCTCAGAACGCCGGGCACTAGAACCCCGGGCACTAGCACGCCGGGCACTAGAACGCCGGGCACTAAAAGGCCGGGCACTAAAAGGCCGGCCAGGGAATGGGCCGGTGCCTGTTCGGTCCCGGCATCACCGGATCGTTGAGCAGCGCATGCGCGCGCCTGCGCAGCGCCGCGATCTCCGCCCGCGTGATCAGCTCGGACAACTCGTCGCAAAACGAGTCGTCGAGCGCGTCAACGAGACCGGCCACCGCCTCCAGCATCTTCTTGTCGACCGGCTTGTTGGCCCAGCCCCACAGCACCGTCCGCAGCTTGTTCTCGACGTGCAGGCACACCCCGTGGTCGACGCCGTAGACGTGGCCCTCAATGTCGCGCAGAACGTGGCCCCCCTTGCGGTCGGCGTTGTTGACCAGCACGTCGAACACCGCCATGCGCCGCAGCCGGATGTCGTCGGCGTGCATCAAGACGACCTCGTCGCCGGCGTAGTCGTAGGCGCGCAGCACCGGCAGGTAACCCGGCTGCGGTTTGTCGGCGGGAAACAGGTCGACCAGGTCGGGGCCGGGGCTCGGGTCGGAGCCGGTGGCGTCGCCC
>NZ_LZJG01000381.1:0-581 GCF_001667785.1 Mycobacterium sp. E3247
GGCGACGAAGAATTCGAGCACGCCGCACAGAATTACACCATCTTCGCCCGCATCTCGCCGGAGCAGAAGGCGCGGCTGATCACCGCGCTGCGGCGCGAGGGGCGAGCCGTCGGCTTCCTGGGCGACGGGGTCAACGACGCGCTGGCGTTGCACGCCGCCGACGTGGGGATCTCGGTGGACAGCGCCACCGACGTGGCCAAGGACGCCGCCGACGTGGTGCTGCTGGAGAAGGACCTCGGTGTGTTGGCCACCGGCGTCGCCGAGGGCCGGCGCATATTCGCCAACACCATCAAGTACGTGCTGATGGGCACGTCGAGCAACTTCGGGAACATGTTCAGCGCCGCGGCCGCATCGGCCCTGCTGCCGTTCCTGCCGATGCTGCCCAGCCAGATCCTGCTGAACAACCTGTTATACGACTCCTCGCAGCTGGCGATCCCCACCGACAGGGTCGACGCCGAGCAGCTGCACGCGCCGTCGCACTGGAACGTCGCGTTCATCCGCCGGTTCATGCTGATCTTCGGACCGATCAGCTCGCTGTTCGACTTCCTGACGTTCGGGTTGATGCTGGGCGTGCTGCGCTC
>NZ_LZJG01000382.1:0-38866 GCF_001667785.1 Mycobacterium sp. E3247
GCCCCGGGTAGCCCCGGCCGTGACCGATCACCTGATCGTCACCCCGCGCCTGCGCACCCACGCCAGCGCGGCGACCGTTCCGGCGACCCAGATGGCCACGGCGATGGCCAGGTGCACGAAGCTCTTGGTGTCGCGCCCGAACACCGGCCAGATCAACGACGGCACCTGGGTCCAGAGCACTTTGTGCTCAACCCCGTTCATCGGGTCGGCGACGTAGTACACCAGGTACGGCAGCGTCAGGGCCGCCAGCCAGCCGCCGATGCGGCGCCGGTCGCCGCGCTGGCGCCACCGCCGGATCAGCGGCTCGACGCCGACCGGGTGCAGCACCGAGATGAGGTTGCCCAACCCGAGCCAGGACAGGATGGGCACGGCAACGGTGGGGATCGTGATCCCCAGCCGTGCCGGTGTTTCCAGGTAGAGCGTCAACACCATTGCGGTCACCAAGGTGGGCAGCCCCACAATGGCGAGCAGGGCAAGGTTCTTGACCAGCAGGATCCGCCTGACGGGCACGCCGTCGGCCAGGGCCTGCCGGACGCGGTAGTGATCGGCGCCGAGCAGGTTGGTGGTGGTGACGTCGGCCAGCACCCACGACGAGAAGTAGGTGCCCACCAGGATGACCCAGTCGGTGTGGTGGAGGCCGATCGTCAGCGGCTGCACCAGCAGCCACGCCGCGGCGAACACGACGTTGGCGACCACGCCCATCAACCAGGTTCGGGGCGGCGTGAAGGCCCACCGGATCTCCGCCGCCACCGCCGCCCGCAAGCCCGGCGTCTGCAGGCCCCCGGCGGCCCGCCGCGCGGCGGCCGGGCGGGGGGCGGACGCGCGCACGGCGGCGCGCACCGCGGCACGCGCGCGCGGGTGCATCGACGACGGCAAGTCGGTCATGCGTTCGGCGTGACCACTCCTGGGCGAGGTGATCAAGTGGTGTGCTCCTGGCAATCGGTCGAGCGGCGGGCGGGCCCGAAGTCCATCCCAGGCAGGATAACGGCATGAACCGCAAGCGCGTCGTCATTGCCGGGCTCGGAGATGCGGGTGTCTTGGCCGCGATCCGGCTCTCCGGGTACGCCGATGTCGTCGGCATTTCCGTCAAGCCCGCGCTGGTCAGCGGTCAGGAACTCGGCGTCCGGCTGTCCCGCCCGCACGACTGGGCTCGCGACTACTGGATTCCGTTCGACCGGTTCCGGCGCCTGGACCGGGTGCGGACGGTGCAGGCGGAGCTTAACGGGGTGGACCTGGCCGCCCGCACCGTCTTTGGCAAACGCGCCGACGGCTCGACCCTGGCCAAGGAGTACGACGCGTTGATCATCTCGACCGGGGTGAGCAACGGCTTCTGGCGCCGCCCGACGCTGCAGTCGGCCGCCGAGGTCGGCGCGGAGCTGCGCATCGCGCATGACCGGCTGGCGGCCGCCGGTTCGATCATCGTCGTGGGCGGCGGCGCGGCCGCGGTGAGCAGCGCGCTCAACATGGCCACCACCTGGCCGGGCAAGCGGATCGACCTGTACTTCCCCGGGGAAGGCGCGCTGGAGGGGCACCATCCCCGGATTTGGCGCCGGCTTCGCGGACGGCTCGGCGGCCTGGGCGTGGGCATCCATCCGGGGCACCGCGCGGTACTGCCCGACGGGTTCGCGGGCGACGAGATCACCGGCGAACCGGTGCGCTGGATCACCGGGCAGCCCCCGGCGTGCGCCGACGCGGTGCTGTGGACGATCGGGCGGGTGCGGCCCAACACCGGTTGGCTGCCGCCTGACCTGCTCGACGAGCGCGGCTTCGTGCGCGTGACGCCGGAGCTGCGAGTGCCCGGTCACCGAGGCGTCTTCGCGGTCGGCGACGTCGCGGCGACCGATCCCCTGCGCAGCTCGGCCCGCAACCGCGGCGACGCGCTGGTGGCCCGCAACGTGCGCGCCGAGCTCAGCGGCGGGCGGCTGGGGGCCTACCGGGCGCCGGCGCGGCGATGGGGCTCGCTGGTGGGGATACAACCCGACGGGTTGGAGGTCTTTCTGCCCACCGGCCACGCGTTCCGGTTCCCGTCGTGGTCGGTCGAGCGCGTCGTGATGCCGTGGATCGTGAGGTGGGGCATGTATCGCGGTGTGCGGGAGAACAATCCGCTGGCGTGAGGAGTGGCCGGATCAGCCGCCGTTGAGCAGCAGCATGAGCCCGTAGTCCATGTGGATCTGCTGGTGGCAATGCAGCAGTGACAGGCCGGGCTGGTCGGCGACGAAGTCGACGTCCATGCTCTGGTAGCCGCCGAGCATCGCGACGTCCTTGCGCACGCCGGCCGTTGGCGTGCCGGCGATTCGGGTGATCTCGAACGTGTGCCGGTGCAGGTGCATGGGGTGCATGTCGTCGCTGGCATTGCGGAAGCGCAGCCGGTAGCGCTTGCCGCGTTGCACGTCGAGCACCGGCCGATTGGTGTCCATGGAAAACGGCGTGCCGTTGAAGGTCCAGACGTTGAACCCGTTGTCGGCGGCATTGCGCTTCTCGATCAGCAGCTCGATCGTGCGCTCGGGCGGCGGGAGGGGGGCGGGTTGCGCGAACAGCCGGTAATCCCACTTGAACGACGGCGGCGGCGCCCACTGCGGATCCCCGCCCCGCCCGGCATATTCCACGACGACGCCCATCCCGTGGTTTCGGTCGTCGTCGGACACGTCCCCCAGCACCCACACGCCCGGGTTGGTCATGGTGACCAGGGCCGAAATCCGTTCGGCCGCACCGAGCCACAGCACCGGCACCGACGCGGCGTTGGGTACCGGGTTTCCGTCCAGCGCGACCACGGTGAAAGTGTGGCCCGGCAGCGCCAGGCTCCGGGTTTCCGTGGCGCTGCCGTTCAGCACGTGCAGCAGCACCCGCTGACCGGTGCGCACCCGGATCGGCTCGCCGTGGCCCAGCATCCGCCCGTTGACGGCGAACGCCCCATAACCGACCTCGTAGCCACGCGGGTCGCCGCGGGCCAGCGACGCCGCCATCGACGACTCGCCTTTGTCTTTCAGGTCCGGCTCCTGGTCGCCGGCCAGGAAGTCGGCGGCCATGTCGCCCCCGCGGGTGAGACTGGGCTCGAATTCCTTGAGCGTCAGGAAGATCTCTTGGTCGTATGCGCCGACGTTCTGCCGGGGCTCGATGTAGACGGGGCCGACCAGACCGCTGTATTGGCCGCGGGACAGGTCGGCGCGCGGCACCACGTGGGTGTGGTAGAAGCGGAAACCCGCCGGGCCCGGCACGAAGGAAACCCGCCGCGTGCCGTGTGCGGGGATGTAGGGCGTTCCCTCCTCGGCGGAGCCGTCGACGTCGACGCCGACGTGCTGGCCGTGCCAGTGCAACTGCTCGGGTGAATCCGTGTCGTTGAAGATCTCCACCGTGGTTCGACGGCCCTCGGTGAACCGCAGCAGCGGGCCCGGGAACTGGCCGTTGTAGGTCACGGTCGACACGACGTGACCCGGGGCCAATTCCACGGCGGCGGTGCCGATCCGCAGCGTGTAATCGGGCTTGCCGCCGGGCGGTGCGGGCGGCGCGCACGCGGCTACGGCGCCGGTGCTTCCGCTTGCGGCCAGCGCGGCCAGGCCGCCCCACTTCAAGAAGTCACGCCGATCGAGGGGCACGGTGATCACCTTCGCGCAGAAGCGTCGAGGGCGGGCAGCAGGAATGCGATGCGGTCGTCCAATTCGCTTGCCACCCGGTCGAATTCCGGGTACCCAGCGCCGTCGGCGGAGGGGTCGGGCAGGCTCCAGTGCGTCGTCGTGTCCAGGCCATGGTCGTGCGCGTACTCGCGGACCTTGTCGCAGAGGGTGATCACGCAATCGAAGCTGCGCCGGGCGACCGCGGTCAACGGGCGGGGCCGGCGCCCGGCGAGGTCGATGCCGTACCTGTCACGCATGACGCGTACCGCGTTCGGGTGCAGGTGCGGCTTGGGATGGCTGCCCGCGCTCGCGGCGCGAATGCGGCCCTGCCCTCGCCTCTCGAGCAGCGCCTCGGCCATGGGTGAGCGCGCGCTGTTGCCGGTGCACAGGAACAGCACCGACCGTCCCGCCGGCGGGGCGAGCGGCGCGGCCGCCAGGGCGGGATGCAGCGCCGCGGCCGCGTCGCGGAACGCCCCCGCGCACCCTGCCAGGTTCAGGCGGTAGTAGGTGTCTCGGCCGTCGAAACTGCTGCGCCGCGCGTCGACCAGGCCGGCCGAGCGCAGTAGCCGCAGGTGATACGAGACGAGGTTTTGCGGCTCGCCCACGGCGGCGGCCAATTCCCGCACCCGGTGGTCGCCGCCCGCGAGTTCGGTCAGCAGCGCCCAGCGCACCGGGTGCGACGCCATCTGCATCAGCTGGGGAACCACAGCCCGATCGGTCGCCGGCACCCCTCGGACAATACATCAAATTGATTTGATAGGTTAGACGCTGCGTGCGCGGGGAGGAGACCGATTGGGCGACAACGACACCGGCGAGCTTCGCCGAAGCCTGGGTGTGTTCGACGCGGTAGTCATCGGGCTGGGGTCCATGGTCGGCGCCGGGATCTTCGCCGCTCTCGGCCCGGCCGCCCGCGCCGCGGGATCCGGCCTGCTGCTGGGCCTGGCGTTGGCGGCGTTGGTGGCCTATTGCAACGCCACCTCCTCGGCCCGGCTGGCCGCTCGCTACCCCGCCTCCGGCGGCACTTACGTGTACGGCCGCGAGCGGTTGGGCGACTTCTGGGGATATCTGGCGGGTTGGGGTTTTGTCGTCGGCAAGACCGCCTCGTGCGCGGCGATGGCCCTGACCGTCGGCTCTTACGCGTGGCCGTCGCAGGCGCACGCGGTGGCGGTCGCCTCGGTGGTCGCGCTGACGGCGGTGAACTATGCCGGGGTGCAGAAGTCGGCGTGGCTGACTCGCGTCATCGTCGCGCTGGTGTTGGCCGTGCTGGCCGCGGTGATCGTCGCCTCATTCGCGTCGGGAACGGCCGACGCCGAACAACTTCGCCCGTTCGGTACCACGATCTGTGGGGTGGTTCAGGCCGCCGGGCTGCTGTTCTTCGCCTTCGCCGGCTACGCGCGCATCGCGACCCTGGGCGAGGAGGTGCGCGACCCGGCGCACACCATTCCGCGGGCGATCCCGCTGGCGCTCGGCATCGCCCTGGCCGTCTACGCCCTGGTGGCGGTGGCCGCGGTCTCGATGCTGGGGCCCCGCCGGCTCGGCCAGGCGACGGCGCCACTGGTTGACACCGTGCGGGCGGCCGGGACCGGCTGGCTCGTTCCCGTCGTGCAGGTGGGCGCGGCGGTCGCGGCGCTGGGCTCGCTGCTGGCATTGATCCTCGGCGTCTCGCGCACCACCTTGGCCATGGCCCGCGACCACCACCTCCCCCACGGGCTGACCGCCGTGCACCCCAGTTTCCGGGTGCCGCACCGCGCCGAGTTGCTGATCGGCGCCGTCGTGGCGGTGTTGGCCGCCGCCGTCGACCTCAGGGGCGCGATCGGCTTCTCCTCGTTCGCCGTGTTGATCTATTACGCGGTCGCCAACGCCTCCGCGTTCACCCTCCGGCCGGACGAGGGCCGTCCGGTCCGCGCGATCCCCGCGATCGGGCTTCTCGGATGTGTCGTTCTGGCGTTCGCGATGCCGCTGTCGTCGGTGCTCTCCGGCCTCGTGGTGCTCGCCGTCGGCGTCGCCGCCTACGCGATTCGGCGGGCCTTAAGGGATTCCGATCACCAGGAGGCCGCACATGATTAGCCCCGGATCCCGACTCACACCGGTGCTCTCGACGCGCGCCCCGGCCGCGGTGGTGCTGATTCGTTTCTATGTGGGACTGGTGTTCGCTTGCGAGGGCGTTCTGAAGTTTCTTCGACCGGCCGCACTGGGCACCGGCAGGTTCGAGAAGGCGGGCATCCCGGCGCCTGCGTTCTTTGCCACCCTGGACGGAGCTTTCGAGATCGGCTGCGGCACGCTGATCCTCCTCGGGCTGCTGACCCGGCTGGCCACCGTGCCGATGATCGTCGACATGCTCGGGGCGTTGTTCATCACCAAGCTGCCCCTCTTCTGGTGCCAGGCCCCGCTCTTCGGCGGCGAACACGGGTGGTGGGACTTCATCCACGAATCCCGCGTCGACCTGGCCCAGCTGTGCGGCAGCCTGTTCCTGCTGTTCGCAGGGGCCGGCGCCTTGTCGCTGGACGCCCGGCTCGCCGGGTCGGCGCTGCGGTCGCCACCGACGACCACCTAAGGGTTTGCGCGCTGATTCGAGAAGTGTTTATATAGAAGAATGTCGAATCAAGCGCAGACGTGCTGTGCGACGCTGGGGTCGGCCGCCATGGATGAGTCGCAGGCGTCCGAACTGGCGGGCATGTTCAAGGCGCTGGGCGATCCGGTACGCCTGAGGTTGTTGAGCCTGATCGCCAGCCACCCCGGCGGCGAGGCCTGCGTCTGCGAGATATCGGCGACCTTCGATCTGTCGCAGCCAACAATTTCCCATCACCTCAAGCTGCTGCGTTCAGCCGGGCTGCTGGACTGCGAGCGGCGCGGCACCTGGGTGTACTACTGGGTGATTCCCGCTGCGCTGCAGCGGCTTTCGTCGGTGCTGCGGCCATGACCGACACCCGCGCCCCGGCGCCCACCACGGCGGCGACCCGCCTCCCCACGCTGGACCGGCTGCTGCCGTTATGGATCGGCGCGGCGATGGCCGCCGGCCTGTTGCTCGGCCGAGTCGTTCCGGGCCTCGGTTCGGCCCTGAGCGCCGTTGCCATTCAGGGCATTTCGCTGCCGATCGCGCTCGGGCTGTTGGTCATGATGTATCCGGTGCTGGCCAAGGTCCGCTACGACCGGCTCGACGAGGTCACCGCCGACCGGAAGCTGATCGTGTCGTCCGTGTTGCTCAACTGGGTGGTCGGTCCCGCGGTGATGTTCACGTTGGCCTGGTCCCTGCTGGGCGACCTGCCCGAGTACCGCACCGGCTTGATCATCGTCGGGCTGGCCCGCTGCATCGCCATGGTCATCATCTGGAACGACCTCGCCTGCGGGGACCGCGAGGCCGCCGCCGTGCTGGTCGCGCTGAATTCGCTGTTCCAGGTGGTCATGTTCGCCGCGCTGGGCTGGTTCTACCTGTCGGTGCTGCCCGGCTGGCTGGGCCTGCCCCAAACCGGCATCCACGTCTCGCCCTGGCAGATCGCCAAGGCCGTGCTCATCTTCCTCGGCATCCCGCTGCTGGCCGGATACCTCTCGCGCCGGCTGGGCGAACGATTCCGGGGCCGCGACTGGTATGAGACGCGGTTCCTCCCCCGCATCGGGCCGTGGGCCCTGTACGGGCTGCTGTTCACCATCGTGATCCTGTTCGCCCTGCAGGGCCACGAGATCACTTCCCGGCCATGGGACGTGGCCCGGATCGCCATCCCGCTGCTGGCCTACTTCGCGATCATGTGGGCGGGCGGGTATGCGCTGGGACTCCTGTTGCGCCTCGGCTACGCCCGCACGACCACCCTGGCGTTCACCGCCGCCGGCAACAACTTCGAACTGGCCATCGCGGTGGCCATCGCGACCTACGGCGTCACGTCCGGGCAGGCCCTCGCCGGGGTGGTCGGCCCGCTGATCGAGGTGCCCGTCCTGGTCGGGCTGGTCTACGTTTCGCTCGCGCTGCGCCCCCGGCTGTTCCGGGCCGATTCAACCCAAGGAGCCCCCGATGACCGGTAAGCCCAGCGTCCTATTCGTCTGCGTGCACAACGCCGGCCGCTCACAGATGGCCGCCGCCTTGCTGAGCCAGATGTCCGACGGTCGCATCGAAGTCCGTTCGGCCGGAACCCAGCCCGCCGACGAGATCAACCCCGTTGCGATCGCCGCCATGGCCGAGCGGGGCATCGACATCACGGCCGCCAGCCCGAGGGTCCTCACCGGCGACGACGTGCAGACCAGCGACGTGGTGATCACCATGGGCTGCGGCGACACCTGCCCCTACTTTCCGGGGGTGTCCTACCGCGACTGGACAGTGCCCGACCCCGCCGGCCAACCGCTGGCCACCGTGCGCGCCATCCGCGACGACATCGCCCAGCGGGTGGCGGCGTTGATCGCCGAACTCCTGCCCGCCCCCACCCCCTAGCCCGCACCCGAAAGAAAGGACACCTCATGTCTCGCGTGCAACTCGCCCTCAACGTCGACGACCTCGAGGAGGCGATCGCGTTCTACTCCAAGCTGTTCGACACCGCACCGGCCAAGGTCAAACCCGGCTACGCCAATTTCGCGATCGCCGAACCCCCGCTCAAGCTGGTGCTGCTCGAGAACCCCGGCCACGGCGGCAGCCTCAACCACCTCGGCGTGGAAGTCGGCTCCAGTGAGACCGTGCACGCCGAAATCGCCCGGCTCGGCGACCGGGGGCTGGTCACCGACGAGCAGCTCGACACCACCTGCTGCTTCGCCACGCAGGACAAGGTGTGGGTCAGCGGTCCCGGCGGGGAACGGTGGGAGGTCTACACCGTCATCGCCGACTCGGAGACCTTCGGAGACACCGCCGACGAGCCCTGCTGCCAGGCCTAGGGGCACCGCCGGGTGGTTGCCCCTCGGTTCGATTGGGAAGACTGACCGGATGACCAACCCGGGAGAAGACGCGTTCGAGAAACTGGTCGGCCTGCTGAATTACCCGATGTACGTGGTGACCACGCGGGCCGACGACGTCTCGGCGGGCTGTTTGGTCGGGTTCGCCAGCCAGACCAGCATCCACCCGCCCCGATTCCTGGTCGGCCTGTCCAAGAAGAACCACACGTTCCGGGTCGCCACCGAGGCGACTCACCTGGCGGTGCACCTGTTCGACCACGACCACCTCGACGTCGTGGAGCTGTTCGGCAGCCAGACCGGCGACACGGTCAACAAGTTCGACCGCTGCTCCTGGCACACCGGCCCGGCGGGGGTGCCCATTCTCGACGACGCCGCCGCATGGTTCGTCGGCGAGATTCTCGACAGGTTCTCGCTGGGCGATCACGTCGGGCACCTGCTCGCACCGGTGGACGGCCGCCCGCCGCATGAGCTCGAACGCTGGGTGTCCTTCGGCGACGTCCGCCACCTGGAACCCGGCCACGAGGCGTAGCCGTGGGTCCCCGGGTGGGCACCGTCGCCGGCGTCACCGAACTCGCGTCGTTCTACGCCGATCCCCCGCACGGGGTGCGGGCCAACATGATCTTCAGCGCCGACGGGGCCGCCGCGTTCGGCGGCCGGGCCGGTCCGCTGTCGTGTCCCGCCGATCAGCAGCTGCTGAAAATCCTGCGCGGCTTCGCCGACGTCGTCCTGGTGGGCGCCGGGACCGCGCGCGCCGAGAACTACGGCCCGGTGCGGCTCACCGAGCCGGGGCGGACCGCGCCGCCCCCGGTCGCGGTGATCAGCCGCAGCGGCCAACTGCCGTCGAGGCTGTTGGCGGACCCCGACCGGCCACCGATCGTGGTGACCTGCGCGCAGGCCGCGGCGGCGCGCGACCACCCCGGCGACGACGGCGGGCGGCAGGTGCTGCTGGCCGGCGAGGACTCCGTGGACGTGGCGCGCGCCGTCGCGCTGCTGCGCGAGCGGGGCATGCACCGCATCCTGTGCGAGGGCGGCCCGACTGTGCTCGACGAGCTGGTGGAGGCCGGCCTGGTCGACGAGATCTGCGTGACGCTGGCCCCCAAGCTCGCGGCCAGCCAGCCGGTGGGCCACCGCCTGATGCCGTCGCCGTTGCGCACCCCGGTCGCGATGCGCCTCGAACACGCGCTGGTCTTGGAGGACTACCTGTTCCTGAGGTACCGCCGCTGATCAAGCGGGGCCGCGAGCGCCCGGTGCTGTCAGCGCGGCCCCATCATCCCGCCGGGGCCCATCATCCCGCCGGGCCCTCGCATGCACCCGGGCCCCATCATTCCCCGCATCATCGCCGGCATGCCGTCTTGGACGAACCCCGTCACCTCACGGGCGTGGGCACGGATCACCTCGGCGAGCGCGGGGTCATCGGAGGTCTCCTCGGCGATGACGCCCGTGGGAGTCAGCGTCAGCTGCCGGCGGTAACCACCGGCGTTGCGGAACAGCGTCGGCAGGCTCTGGCTCATACACATCACCTCGGTGCCCTGGTCGAGATGCGCATACATGCTCGACACGTGCGCGTGCAGTTGCGCGGTCAGATCGGGAGCCGCCGATTGCGTTGTGGTGCGAACGCCGCCCGGGATCTCTTCAACCGTGCGGGTGATCTCCGTGTGCCGGTTGAACATGTCCATGTAGAGCCGCATGTCGGCGTGACCGGCGCCCATCATGCCGCCACAGTCGGCCAGGCGGATCCGCAGGCCGGGCCCGGCGGCGACGCGCACCGCGTATCCGATGCCCACCGCCGCGCTCGCGCCGAGCGCCGCGAGTGCCGCCCGTCGGCTAAATCCGGCCATCCTGGCCTCCTAGCTCAAAGCTCTCCGAAAGCCTTAACCGTCAACGGTTTTCGAACCGGAGACGTCCACCTGCTGGGCTACCTCACGACCGAAACGGCGGAGCCGCAACGAATTTGTCACGACGCTGACCGAGGAGAAGCCCATCGCCGCGCCGGCCACCACGGGATTCAGTGACCCCAGGGCGGCGAGCGGTATGGCGGCGGTGTTGTAGCCGAAGGCCCACCCGAGGTTCTGGTAGATGGTGCGCAGCGTCTGCCGGGACAGCTGAATCGAGCGCACCACACCGTCGAGCCGGTCGGACATCAGCGTGATGTCGGAGGCCTCGATGGCCACGTCGGTGCCCGTGCCGATTGCAATGCCCAGATCGGCTTGCACCAGGGCGGGGGCGTCGTTGACCCCGTCGCCGACCATGGCGACAACCCGACCCTCGTCCTGAAGCCGGCGCACCTCGGCGACTTTGTCCTGCGGCAGCACCTCGGCGAGCACGCGGTCGATGCCGAGTTGTTCGGCGATGGCGTGAGCCGTGCGGGCGTTGTCACCGGTGATCATGGCGACCTGAAGCCCCATGTCATGCAGCTGCCGGACCACGCCGGCGGCGTCGTCTTTCACCGTGTCGGCCACGGCGAGCACGCCGACGACGTGGCCGTCCTGGCCGACGAACACCGCCGTCCGCCCCTGCCCCTCCAGCTCGGCGGCTGCCGCCGCGAGGTCGTCGGGCAGCTGCAGATCCTGCTCGTCGACCAGCTTGCGCCGCCCGACGACGACGGACTTGCCGTCCACCTCGGCGCGCACCCCGTGCCCGGCGATGCTGTTGAACGCGGTGGCGGCCGGAACTGTCAGCCCCCGCTCCCGCGCCGCGGCGACGATCGCCGCGCCGATGGGATGTTCGGAGCCCGACTCGACGGCGGCGGCGATCCGCAGCACCGGATCGGGCTGGCGCCGCTTGCCCACGACGACGTCGGTCACCCGCATCTGGGCGCGGGTGAGGGTGCCGGTCTTGTCGAACACCACCGTGTCGACCCTCTTCGACGCTTCCAGCACCTCGCCGCCCTTGACGAGGATCCCGAGGTCGGCGCCACGCCCGGTGCCGACCATGATCGCCGTGGGGGTGGCCAGGCCCAGCGCACAGGGGCAGGCGATGATCAGGACCGCGACCGCGGCGGTCATGCCGGCGAGCGGGTTGGCGGCGAGCAGCGTCCAACCCGCAAAGGTCGCGACGGCGACCCCGATCACCGAGGGGACAAACACGGACGAGACGCGATCGGCCAGTCGCTGTACCGGGGCCTTGCCGCCCTGTGCCTGCTCCACCAGGCGGACAATCTGGGCCAGGGCCGTGTCGGCCCCGACTGCGGTGGCGCGCACGGTCAAGATTCCGTCGGTGTTGACCGTCGCTCCGGCAACGTGGTCGCCCACCGATTTCTCGACGGGAACCGACTCGCCGGTCAGCATCGACTCGTCGACGGCGGCGCGCCCGTCGACGATCTCGCCGTCGACGGGAATCTTCTCGCCGGGGCGCACCCGCACCAGGTCGCCGACCCGGACCTGATCGATCGGTACGAGGAGCTCCGCGCCGTCGACGAGCAGGGTGGCCTCCTTCGCACCCATCTCGAGCAGCTTGGTGATGGCCTCCCTCGCCTTGCCTTGGGCGCGTGCCTCGAAATAGTGCCCCAACACGACGAACGCGATGATCAGCGCCGAGGTGTCGAAGAACAGGGGTCCACCGACGAACAACTGGTAGGTGGAGTAGACGAACGCGGTCAGTGTGCCCAGCGCGACGAGCGTGTCCATGCTGGACGTCCCCGCCAGCGCCTGCTGTGCCGCCCCCTTGAGGAAGGGCCACCCGGCGACGAACTGCACCGGCACCGTCGCGGCGAAGGCCAGCCAACCGGCCCACGGATAGGCGCCGAAGACCATCGTCGACGCCATCGCCACCAGCCCCAACGGGAAGGCCAGCAACACCCGGCGCAGCCACCTGCGTCGCTCGCGCCTGCTCTGCTCGTCGGCCGAAAGCGTTCCCCCGGTGACCGGCGCGGCACCGCAGCCGCCGCAACTCGCGGCATCGGCCGAATCCTCCGACGCGCGAGGCCGCAGGCCAAAGAGCGCCAACCCGATGCCGCTCGCTATCCTGCTCACCACCCCCGTCTTGGGGATGTCGACCGAGTCCGGAGCGCGCACGGGCACGAGTTCCGCGGGGACGTGTTCGGCTTCGGCGATCGCCGTGAGCACGGCGGTGGTGTCGCACTGCTCGGGCGAATACCAGATCACCACCGACGCCGTTCGCGGATAGGCCTGCACGGCTTGCACGCCGGCCACCCGGGCGACGCTCTCCTCGATCGCGACGGCACGGATCGCGTCGACAGGAAATCCCTTGACGTGCACCCGCATCCGGCCGGATGCGTCCGATACCACCTTCAGGGCGACGTCGACGCCGCCCAGGACAGCAGTGGTCATTCGCCGTCGCCCGGGCCCGCCACCGTCAGCGGCGCACCTTCCTGACCGGCACGCTCCCTCGCCTCCGCCATCACGTCGGCGACGGTCAGTCGAGCCTGCTCGGCGCTTCGCCCCGCCTTGCGCTCCGCCTCGCGAGCGACCCGGATGCCCCAGGCCGTGGCCACCACGGTGACCTTCCGCCACGGGGCCTTCGCCAAGGCCTCGTAGGCGGCGGCCCCCACCACCCCGGTCACCACCGTCGGCATCGCCTTTGCCACAAATCCATGCAGCGCCATGGTTTACCCATCCCTTCGTCTCGTTGCCCGGTCACAGCGTGCCGTCGTCGGCACGGCAAATCCTGTCGTCAACTGCCGCTTCCGGCCGTCGCCGGCTCGTTGTCGTTGGCCTCGCCGACCGCGGCACCGGTGAGTTGCGCCTGCGGGCCGGTCAAAGCGGGTGTGAACTTGACCGCGTCGATCAGTTCGTCGATGGCGGCTTGACCACGGCCATCGATCACCGCGGCGGAGAAACACGTCTCCAGGTGGTTGTGCAGCATCACCCGGTTCGCGCGTTCGAGCGAGGACTGAACCGCGGAGATCTGCTTCATCACGTCGACGCAGTAGGCGTCGGACTCCACCATCCGGATGATCCCGTCGAGGTGGCCGCGGACCGTCTTGAGCCGATTCAGCGCCGCGCGCTTCTTGTCCGTCAAGTCTTCGCCCATATCCGCTCTCCAACTGTCGTCGTCCGGACCTCTGCCGCCAACATACCCTACCCCACCGGGGGTGGGGTAGGGTGACGAGCAAGATGATGGTCGGGACATCAAGGAAGGGAGCTGGGCGGGTGGAGGAAAGCCGACGACGGGCGTGGTCGTGGACCGATATCTGGTTGCCGGCGATCCTGCTGGCCGTAGCGGGTCTGGGTTGGTGGTGGTCGGTGGCCAGCGCCGCGACCATGCGGGGCGACTCGATGCAGATGGATGCCCAGTCCGCGATGTCGCTGGCCGCATTCCTCATCGCGTGGGTGGCGATGATGGCCGCGATGATGCTGCCTCCCGTCCTGCCCGTCGTCCGGCGCTACGCCCACACCGCCGCCGGCAAGGTCGCGCCGGCGATCATGTTCGTCACCGGATATCTGGGCTTGTGGGCCGCGATGGGCATTCCGGCCTATCTGGCGTCGGTCCGCCTGGATCCGATGGTCCACACGTGCTCATGGGTTGGCCGCGTCGCCGGCGCGGTGGCCGTGCTCGCGGGTCTGCACCAGCTCACGCCCTTCAAGGCGACGTGCCTGCGGCATTGCCGCCGGCCGGTCTCCGCCCCCGCCGGGTCCGCCCACCTCAGCGGGGCCGGCCGCGCATTTGTCGCCGGCGGCCGGTACGGCCTCTACTGCGTCGGTTCCTGCTGGATGCTGATGCTGTTGCTGATCGCCTTCGGCACAATGCAATTGGCGTGGATGCTGGCGCTGGCGGTGGCGATCTGGCTGGAGAGGTCGACCCCGTTCGGCGATCAACTGAGGCGCGTGACGGCGGCGGCCCTGATACCTCTCGGCATCGCGTTGCTGGTGCACCCCGCATTCGTCAGCCACCTGATGTCCTGATCTCGGCCCAGCAGGTGGCAGCAGGTGGCCCGGCCGGCCGAGCTGTCGGGCAGCGCTCGAAATGCAGCGAATGCGCTCGCTTCCTATGATGGAAATGCCCGGTTTCACCCTCACATCGAATCGCCTGCGGCATCGTTTTCAGTCCCTCGCCGTCCACTTTCTCGAGCCACACAGAGGAGGACCATCGGCCAGGTGAGCAGCTCAAAAGACGATCACGACTACCGCAACCTGGCGGTGAACCGGCTGCGGCCCAGCGAACTTCAGTGGGCGCTGAACCATGACTCCGTGCACGGGATCGCGTACGCCTTCAAGAATCCCGTCGCCGTCGCCGAGTCCATCGACGATCCGGACGACGACCGCCTGACGTACCTGATCCGCGTCCGGCGCGACGACCTGGCCAACGCGCTGGGCAAGATCAACAACTGGATCACCGAAAACCCCGGCCCCGCCGGGATGCAGGCCTTCGGATTCGTCCGGGCGCTGTCCCGCGAGGGGCTCACCGAACGCAGCGGCGGTGACGACGAACCCCGTTGACCACGCACCGTCGAATTAGCTGGCTTTCGCTATTCGCCGTGCTTGGCGGCCGGTGAGACCTTAGCCTTATGCCTGCGCACGGTCGGTGGCTGAGGAGTCGGGATGGGTGACACGACCGCGGATTCGCGGGAGGGCTCGCAGTTCGGTCCGTATCGTCTGCGGCGGCTGGTCGGCCGCGGCGGCATGGGTGACGTCTACGAGGCCGAGGACACGGTCCGGGAGCGCATCGTGGCGCTGAAGTTGATGTCGCAGACGCTGTCCAACGACCCCGTCTTCCGCTCCCGCATGCAGCGCGAGGCGCGCACCGCGGGCCGGCTGCAGGAACCGCACGTCGTCCCGATTCATGATTTCGGCGAGATCGACGGTCAGCTCTATGTCGACATGCGGCTGATCGACGGCAAGGACCTGGGCACCATGCTGAGCCGGTACGGGCCGCTGTCCCCGCCGCGGGCGGTGGCCATCGTGCGCCAGATCGGCTCGGCGCTCGACGCCGCGCACGCCGCCGGGGTGCTGCACCGCGACGTCAAGCCGGAGAACATCCTGGTGAGCGGCGACGACTTCGCCTACCTCGTCGACTTCGGGATCGCCAGCGCCACGTCCGACGAGAAGCTGACGCAATTCGGCACCACGGTGGGAACCGTCAAGTACATGGCCCCCGAGCGGTTCAGCGACGCCGAGATCACCCATCGGGCCGACATCTACGCCCTGGCCTGCGTGCTCTACGAGTGCTTGACCGGATCCCCGCCGTACACCGGCGACCAGGTCAGCGTGATGGGCGCCCACCTGCACCAGGCGATCCCCCAGCCCAGCGCCGCGCGGCCCGGCATCCCGGCCGCGTTCGACGCGGTGATCGCGCGCGGGATGGCCAAGGATCCCGCGGACCGCTACGCCACCTGCGGTGACCTGTCCGTGGCCGCCTACGCGGCGCTGGCCGAACCCGACCGGGACCGCGCGACCGACATCTTGCAGCGCAGCCAGGTGGCGCGGATACCGGCCGCGCTCGCCAGCCAGCAAGCCGCCGGAGTCGCCCAGGCACCCCCGGCGCACGCCCCGGCGTCCGGCCCGATGTGGGCGGCGCCGCCGGCCCCGGTCCCCCAGCCGACGGGCTGGGCGGGGGCCCCCGCATGGGGATCCGCCGGCCCCGTCGGGGCGCCGCCCTGGGGCCAACCGCCGCGCCCGCGCCGGAAGCCGTGGCTGTGGGTGGGCATCGCCGGCGTCGCCGTGCTGGCCGTCGTGGGTCTGGTCCTCGCCATCGTCCGGCCGTGGGAGTCGTCGTCCCCGACCGCGCCGACCTCGCAACCGCCGCCGCCGGACGCCGTCGCGCTGCGGGTGCTCGACGACGGCGTGTACGTGGGCAGCTCGGCGGCGCCGATGACAATCGACATCTTCAACGAACCCATCTGCCCGCCGTGCGGCAGTTTCATCCGGTCGAACGCGGGCGACATCGACACCGCGGTCAACAACAAGAAGCTCGCGGTGCGCTACCACCTGCTGGACTTCCTCGACGACAAGTCGCACAGCAAGAACTACTCGACCCGGGCAGTCGCGGCGTCGTACTGCGTGGCCGCGCAGAACGATCCCAAGCTGTACACCGCTTTCTATTCGGGCTTGTTCGCCAGCAGCTTCCAGCCGACCGAGGACGCCGCCGAGGACCGCACCGACGGGGAGCTCGCTTCGCTGGCCAAGTCCGTCGGCGCGGATGCCGACGTCATGACCTGCATCAAATCCGGTGACGATGTCGGCACGGGAAAGGCGAAGTCCGCCAACGGGTATGCGACGCTGTCGGGGCTGAACGCCAATTCCACCCCGTTCGTGTGGGACGGCACCGCGTCGGTGAACTATTCCGACCCGACCTGGCTGACCAAGCTGCTCGGGTGATCGCGTCGCGGGAGCCGAACCACTACGACCCGAGGGCGGCCAGTGCCCGCCGGGCATCGTCGGCGACCGAGGTGTATACGGCGAGCACGTCGCAAAACCCTTGCTGACTATCGCTTTCGACGACCTTGGCGAAGATCGTCGCGCCCGCGACGTCGAGCATGAGGTCGTCGAACGGGGGGATCACCCGTTGCGAGCGGACCCGGACCGCTTCCGCACCGCTCGCGATCAGCTCGGCGGGAAACGGGTCGCCGATGACCTTGTCCTTGATGACCGCCACACCGATGGATATGGGTGCCGGCAGGCGGGTCAGGGCGCGTTCGACGGTGGGTAGCTGGAGGTTGTATTCGCCGGCCAGCCCTCGGACGTCGTGTACCGTGACCGGCTCGGTGATGCCTTTGACACGCACCTGGAACGACGCCAACGTGGATGCCACATCACGGATCTCGCGATATGCCCAGTCGGACACCAGGACCTGACCACCGACGGAGTGCGATTCGATTCGGGCGACCAGGTTGACCGTTTTGCCGATCGCGGTGTACTTCTGCCGCCGCCGCGACCCGATAGTGCCGACGACGGCCTCCCCGGTGTGTACGCCGATGCCGAGCGCGAGTTCGGGAAGCCCTTCGCGCCGATGGGTGGCGTTGAGGTCATTCATGGCCAGCTGCAGTTCGAGGGCGGCCGCGACGGCGTTCGCGGTGGCGTCGTCGTCGCTGATCGGCGCGCCGAAGAACACGAGCATCCCGTCTCCGAGGATTTCGTTGATCGTGCCGTTCCGGCGGAACATGACCTCGGTCGCGCGTTCGAGATATCCGTTCAGCACCTGCACGACCTGCTCGGGCGGGAGGACTTCGGACAGTCCGGTGAATCCGCGGATGTCAGCCATCAACACGGTCAGCGTGCGGCGTTCACTACCCAGGTGTCCCTCGGGGCAGGCCAGCAGCTGGGCCTTCACCTCCTCGCACACGTACCGCCCGAAGATCTCCTCGACGCGGCGCTTCTGCTCCACCAGCTCGACGGTGCGGCGGCGGGCCTCCTCGCCGGCCTGGAGTTCCCGCACGATCGTGACGGCCTTGGCGATGGTGGCTCGGAGGTCCTCCAGGTCAAGCGGCTTCACCTGGAAATCGAAGGCGCCGCGCATCATCGCGCCCCGGATGTTCCTGGCGTCGTTGTAGGCGGTGAGCACGATGGTCTTGAGGGGCCGGCGCAGCTTTGCGACTTCGGCCAGCAATTCAAGCCCGTTCATCGCGGGCATGTTGAGATCGGTGATCAGGACTTCCAGGTCGGGGCTCTCGTCGACCATCTTCAGGGCCTGCAGCGGGTCCGTGGTGAAGCTGAGGGTGTACTCCCCCCGCTGCAGCTCCTTGCGAAAACGCCCCCGAAAGAGCGCCTGAACGTCCTCTTCGTCGTCGACGACCAACAGGCGCACCGGTTGTGACTTCTCTGCCAATTCAACCCCCAGCCCGCGGTGCGGTTCGTGCGCCTGCATCACACCTCCTGGTCCGGGTGTCAAAGGTCCCGCGTATCGTAACCGAGTCAAAGCATCCGCACATGCGGAATGGCTAACCGCCGCAACACATCTCGAATGTGAACGCTCGGTGTCCGGCAGGCCACGCCGACCCTCCACCACACCCTTTCTGCGGCAACCGGATTCGCCCCTCAACGTACCGCATCCGGCCACTCGGCGGTCATCAATTCTTCACTTTGTGCCGTGGCCCCCCAGGCGAAATGTCCTACACTGCGCATGAATAACGCTGACTCGGTGAGGCGACGTGGAACCAGAAACCAGTGTCCCGCAGGTGCGGCGCCCCTGGCCGACCAGGAGGATTTTCTGGAACCTCGCCGCGGCGATGATCGGTTTCGGTTTGGCCATCGGCGTGTGGGATCCGTTCATCGCCGTGGCGGACGGCGTGCCCGCCGCCCATGCGATGCGACCGTTCCCGTTCGCCGTCGCCACGGGCGCCGGCATTCTGGTCGGCCTGGTGAACTTCCTCATCGTCAGCCGCGTCGTCGGCCACCGGTTACATGCGGTCTCCACACGGCTGTCGGCGGCCCGCCGGGACATCGCCGACAGCGTGGGAACCGATTCGTGGCAGCCCTTGGCGGACCGTTACGGGTTGCCCGTCTACAGCCAGGACGACTTCGGCCGGACCGCGGCGTGCTTCAACTATCTGCTGAGTTCCATCGATTGGAGCCGGGCGGCCGAACGCGAACTCCGCCTGAGCCTGGTCGAACAGGCCAAGCTCGCCGCCCTGGGGACACTCACCGCCGGCGTCGCTCACGAGACGAAGAACCCGCTCAACTTCGTCGTGAATTTCGCCGAGTTGAACCTCGAGCTGTGCGACGAACTCCGCGAGATCACGACCGGCGACGGTGACGAGCCGGTGTCGGACCTCCTGTCGGATCTCCAGGCGAACTCCACCAAGATCCTCCACCACGCCGAACGGGCGCTGGCCGTCATGGCGACGATGCTTCAGGTCGGTCGATCGGCGGCCGGCGACGCCCATTCGTGTCGTCTCGACCAGATCGTCGAGCAGAGCGCCGCGCTCGCCGAGCATTCCTGGAGAGCCGGCCACCAGGGTGCGCGATGCGCGATTCACGTCGAACTCGACGACGCCGACCCGGTGGTACGCGGCGTCGAAGGCGACCTCGTCCAGGTGATGATCAACCTGGTGATGAACGGGCTCGAGGCCGCCGCTTCGGTCACCGATCGCGTGGGCGAGGTGCGGGTTTCGGTGCAACACGAGGACGGCTGGGCGACCGTCGTCGTCGCCGACAACGGGCCCGGCATCGATCCGGAAGCACTACCCCACATCTTCGAGCCGTTTTTCACCACCAAACACGGCAGCGGCGGCACCGGACTCGGGCTGTCGATCAGCAAGAACATCATCGACAACCGTCACCATGGGCAGCTTGATGTCAGCAGCCAGCCCGGTTCCGGCGCCCGCTTCGTCGTCCGACTTCCGCTGGAGTCCGTGCCCGCGGCGGCCGCGACGCCCGCCTAGGCCGTCACGCGACGAGGTGCGGCTGGGCTTCGAGGGCCGCGCGGGTGGCGGCCCGCCCGGCCTCCAGTGCCGCATCGATCTTCTTGAAGTCCAACGGCCCGATGGCGGAGATGTCGGGCTCGATGACGGCCGCGACCCGCGGAAGTGCGCGCAGATCCCCGCGCGAGGCCGCCAGGTCGACGGCGCGAAGCAGGGTCTCCTGTAGTGGCGGCACGGCGGCGGCGGTCCCGGTGAGCAGATGCCGAACGAGGCGCGGTGGCTGAAGGACCGCCGGAAGCAAGCCGAAACCGTTGGACGGCACGAACTTTCGACGCAAGTCGACACAGATGACCTCACCGTCCCGATCGGCGCACATCACGTCGGCCGGAAGGTTGTTCAGCAGTCCCCCGTCCACGAGGAGCTGCTCGCCGCGTGGCACCGGCGGCAGGAGGCCAGGGATCGAAATCGATGCGCGCACCGCCGTCGACAGCGGCCCGCGCCGGTGCACGATCTGGTTCCCGGTGATCATGTCCGCCGAGACGGAGAAGAACTCCTTGGGCAGATGCTCGATCAACGCGCTTCCGAAGAACTCGCGCAGCAACCGATCGACACGGGCTCCCCTGGTCAGCGCCACCGCGGGGAGGGTGTAGTCGCTCAGGGGGCTGGTCTGGGCGATGAACTTGCGCGCCGCGGCGGTCGCCTCCGTTGGGGGCAGGCCCAACGCGAACGCGGCGGACGCGATGGCGCCGGCGCTCGTCCCGCCGAACCGATCGATGGCGATCCCCGCCCGGGTGAGTTCCTCGTACACCCCGAAGTGCGCGAGCCCGCGCGCCCCACCGCCGGCCAACACCAAGCCGAGGGAGCGGCCCGCGATCCTGCGGGCGAGGGCCGCGATGCCGTCGTCGCTGTCCGGATGATGCGACACCGGATGCAATGCGTCCCACCAGCGGGGGTCCGGTTCGGCCGTGGTGATCAAGTGGATCGGCCGCCCGGTGTCGGGTCGATCGAGGTCGGTTGGCGGACGGGTGGGATCCACCAAAACGACGACCCGATCGCATTGCGAGACAACGTATCGTCGCCATTGCTCGCCGGAACCGCGGTCGGCCACCAGCAGCACCCAGTCGTTGCCGCGCTCGACCCGGTCGAGCACCTCGCTGAACGCCTCGACGAAGGCGCCGCCGCCGCCCGCCGCGGCCGTCGTCTCGGGCGGTGGCGCGAGCGCGTCAACCCGGCCGTAACAGGTCAGCCGGGCCACGAGCGCGTCGACCGTCGGCCCGGCGCCGACCTCCCCGGTGGCCAACACCCCGATCACGCGGGAACGCAGCGAACCGTGCACGGAACGCGACTCGCGGAGCATCCGTGCCATCGCCCGGAGCATCGCGAACTGCAGTCGCGGCGCCTTCTCGAGCACCGCGGTGAACACGTCGGCGGCGATCCTCCACACGACGCCGTCCCGGATGGCGCGCACTCCTGCCGACCGAGCGGCCCCGGCGATCAAACCCAGGTCCCCGATCGAGTCACCCGAGGCCATCTCGCGCAGGACACTGCCGTCGGCGCCGAAGGCCGCGAATCGGCCCGAGTCGATCACGAAGATGGCATCCGATGGGTCGCCCAGCCGGAAGAGCCACTCGCCGGCGGGAACATGCCGGCGCTCCACGGCGGCGCAGAGCCGGTCGAGTTGTTCGTCGTCGATGTCCGCCAGTATCGGAACCTTGCGCAAAGCGGTCCGCGCGTCGGCCGCATGCCACTGCTGGTTAGCGCTCATAAGCCGCCGGACGCATCATCGCTCCTCCGACCGATCACGGAAAGGTGTAGTGGGAGCTTATCGGCAGACCGCGTCGCCGTCCGCGGCAATCGAAAGTCGTTGTGGCGCTGAGCCGTCGAAACATCGAGACGCCGCTCGTTAGTCGCCAAACCCCGGGTTGAACGCCGCCTGCGGTTCACGCCGTATTCACCCACGGGGTGCCACACCGCTTGGACGCCTTCGGTTCCCGCGATCACCGCGGCGCCTTGCGGTATTGTCCGCAGCAAACCGCCGGCACGAGGTGATGAGACGCGGCGAGGCAACAACCATGACTTCAGCGATCGAGATGCCCGGTGGGGGGCCGGGTGAGCCGCTCGGCTACCTGGTCGTCAACGACGGTGGTTCCGAACGCAGCGTGCCCATTTTCGATCAGCTGTTCATCGGCCGCGAATGCGCGGGGATCAGCGAACCACGCAGGCTGATGATTCGCGATCCGGAGATCTCGCGCACCCATCTCGAGATCCGGTTGGACGCCGCCGCCGACCAGGCTTTCGCCATCGACACCAGCACCAACGGCACGATGGTCAACGGGATGCGCCTGGAGCGCGCGGTGCCACGGCCGATCCGCCCGGGTGACGAGATCCGAATCGGCGACGTGGCCCTGATCTTCCGCTCGCAACGGTTCAACGCCGCCGCTGCCGCCATGCCCCACGGCCTGACACGCACCCGGATCAGCCAGGCCGCCTTGGTGATGGTGGTCGGTGACATCATCAACTACTCGACGATCTCCCAAGTGACGGAGGAGAGCGTCGTCGCCAGGAGCCTGCACACGCTCTGGAACGAGGTGGGCGCTGTGCTGCGTGCCCACCAGGGCACGCTCAACCACTACGCGGGCGATGCGATATTCGCGATCTGGGAGGCGAGCAAATTCGCCGACGCCGCCGAGCGGGCAATAGATTTCGCACTCGCCGCCAACGGGCTCGTCCAGGAGCTCGGGCCGGGACTGCCGTTGCGTGGCCCCGACGACTCGCCGATCCGCATGGGGTGGGGGGTGGTGGTGGGCACGGTGGCGCTGGCGGCCATGACACGTTCGGTGGAGGCGGTGATCGGCGATTCGACCAACGTGGCGTTCCGATTGGCCGGGTTGGCGGGCCGCCAGGGCCGGGCCGCGGTGATCGTGACGAGCGGCGTCCGGAGCACGGTGGACGGCCACTTCACCTGGGGCGAAGGCGAAAAGGTGGAGTTGAAGGGCCGGCGTGGGCGGGAAACCGTCTTCCCCGTCATCGCTCGCCGGACCGCGGGAACCACAACCGTTCCCGGCATGGACCTGAGCCGCCACGCCGTGCGGCCCCACGGGGCCGATCGAGGAATCGGTGGCGGGCCGGCGTGACAGGCGTTACCGCACATCATGATTCGCCGCCCTGGGACGCCGCGCGCCGCGCGGGCCGAGCCGGCCATACCGCCTGGTGACCGACGCGATCGCATGCCGAACGGTGATGCTGTACTTTTCGTGCGATGAGATGGGTGGGCCGCACGAGCGCCCCCCGAGGGTGTTGTGAGTCGATGGGAGTCACTCGATGACCGGCGCGCAGGGGTCGCGGGTGGGGACGATGTTCGGCCCCTACCACCTCAAGCGACTCCTCGGCCGCGGCGGAATGGGCGAGGTGTACGAAGCCGAGCACACCGTCAAGCAGTGGACGGTGGCGCTCAAGCTGATGTCGCACACGTTCAGCCAGGACCCGGTTTTCCGCAAGCGAATGGAGCGCGAGGCCCGCATCACCGGCCGGTTGTTGGAACCGCACGTGGTCCCCATCCACGATTACGGCGAGATCGACGGGCAACTGTATCTGGAGATGCGGCTCATCGAGGGCGTCGACCTGGGCAGCCTGCTCGAACGGCACGGACCGCTCCCCGCCCCGCGAGCCGTGGCCATCGTGCGCCAGGTCGCGTCGGCCCTCGATGCCGCCCACGCGGCCGGGGTGATGCACCGCGACGTCAAACCGCAGAACATCCTGATCACCGGCGAGGACTTCGCCTATCTCGTCGACTTCGGCATCGCCAGCGCGAAAACCGACGAGAAGCTCACCCAGCTGGGCACCGCCGTGGGAACGTTGAAATACATGGCGCCGGAACGGTTTTCAAGCGACGAAGTGACCCCTCGCGCCGACGTCTACGCGCTGGCCTGCGTGCTCTACGAATGCCTGACCGCGACGCCGCCGTATCCCGCCGAGAGCACGGGCGTGTTGGTCGCCGGGCACATGATGCAGCCCATCCCGAAACCCAGCGAGCAGGGATCCGGGGTGAGCCCGGCCTTCGACGCGGTGATCGCCGGCGGCATGGCCAAGGATCCGATCGAACGCTATCCCACCGCCGGGGCCCTGGCCGATGCCGCACACAAGGCGCTCAGCAGCCCCGAACGCGAGCGCGCCGACACGATCCTGCGGCGCGGTGAAACCGCCGGTGCGCCGCCCAACAGCTTCCACACCGAGACGTCGGCGGACCCGCCGCTGCCACAGGCGCCGGCGCCGCCATCGGCCGCCGCCGCGCCGCGCAAGCGCAACCGTTGGCCGATCGTGGCGGCCGCGGCGGTGGCCGTCCTGGCGGCCTGCGCCGTCGGTGGCTGGCTGCTGCTGCAACCCGGCGGACAGCGGCACGCCAAGTCGACGGTCGCGAAAACCCCGCCGCCGTCCAGCGCCGCCCCCAACGACGACCAGGCGCGGCTGATGAGCCTGCTGCCGCCCGGCTACCTCGCGGGAACGTGCGTGCCCGCGACCCCGGAGTCGGGCAGCATCTGGGTGCACGCGGTGGCGATGGTGACGTGCGGGCCGAACACCCAACCCGGCGGCCCCAGCCACGCCACCTACGGGTTGTTCCCCACGCCCGACCGGCTCAAGAGGGCGTTCACCGACGACATCGGCAACGTCAGCCTGGTGAACTGCCCCGGCGAGGGACGCTCACCGATCAGCTGGCACTACGACCAGACGCCCAACGACACGGCCGGCCTGATCGCCTGCGGCACCTACAACAACCACCCGAACGTCATCTGGACCAACGACGAGAAGCTCATGCTCAGCGACGTCTCCGGCGACCCGGCCACCGTCGAGGACCTGCATACGTGGTGGGACGCGTACGGCTGACCCTCACAGGATGTAGAGCATCTCCTGGTAGGTCGGCAACGGCCACAAGTCGTCGGCCACAACGCCTTCCAGCGCATCGGCGGCCGCGCGCACCGCTTCCATCGCCGGCAGCAGCGCCTCCTGCGCGTGGGTGGCCTCCTCGAGCGCCGAGGACGCCGAGTGGTCCGACAGCGCCGAGCGCAGCGCCGCCAGCGCGGCGGTGAGGTCGGACAGCGGGGCCGAAACCGCTTCCAGCGCTGCCGTGTTGGGCTCCACCCCGGCGGCCTTCAGTGTCGCCACGTTCTGGGCCAGCTCGGTCTGGTAGCGCAGGGCCGCCGGCAGGATCACGGTCGTCCCGATCTCGAGGGCCAGCTTCGCCTCGACCCCGATGGTCAGCGCGTACTGCTCCAGCCGCACCTCGTAGCGGCTGTGCAGCTCGCGTTCGTTGAAAACGCCGTACTTCTCGAAGACTTCGACCGATTCGGGCTTGATGAGTTCGGGGATGGCGTCCAGCGTGGTCTTCAGGTTGGGCAGGCCGCGCTCGGCCGCCTCGATCTGCCAGTTCTCCGAATACCCGTCCCCGTTGAACACCACCGCGCCGTGATCGGTGATGATCTCGGTGAGCAGCTTCTGCACCGCCGCGTCGAAGTCCTCGCCGCTTTCGACGGCCTTCTCCAAAATCGTTGCGATGTAGTCGAACGAGTCGGCCATGATCGTGTTGAGCACGATCATCGGGACGGCGACCGTCTGCCCCGAACCGGGCGCCCGGAACTCGAACCGGTTGCCGGTGAACGCGAACGGGCTGGTCCGGTTGCGATCACCGGGATCGGTCGGCAGCGGCGGCAGGGTGTCGACGCCGATGATCATGGTGCCCTTACCCTTCGACGACGTCGCCGCGCCCTTGGCGATCTGCTCGAACACGTCGGCGAGCTGCTCACCGAGGAAGATCGAGATGATCGCCGGCGGCGCTTCGTTGGCGCCCAGCCGGTGGTCGTTGGTGGCGGATGCGACCGAGACGCGCAGCAGCCCGGCGAACTTGTGCACCGCGCGGATCACCGCCGCGCAGAACACCAGGAACTGGGCGTTCTCGTGCGGGGTGTCGCCGGGCACCAGCAGCGAACCCAGCTCCGCATTGCCCACCGAGAAGTTGACGTGCTTGCCCGAGCCGTTGACACCGGCGAACGGCTTCTCGTGGAACAGGCACTCCATGCCGTGCTTCTTGGCCAGCGTCTTGAACACGGTCATCAGCAGCTGCTGGTGGTCCGAGGCGATGTTGGCCCGCTCGAACATCGGCGCCACCTCGAACTGGCCGGGGGCGACCTCGTTGTGCCGGGTCTTGGCCGGGATGCCGAGCTTGAACAGCTCCCGCTCGGTGTCCATCATGAAGCCGAGCACCCGCTCGGGCACCGAGCCGAAGTAATGGTCGTCGAATTCCTGGCCCTTGGGCGGCTTGGCGCCGAACACGGTGCGGCCCGCGTTGATCAGGTCCGGCCTCGCCAGGAAGAAGTGGCGGTCGACGAGGAAGTACTCCTGCTCCGGCCCGCAGAAGGACACCACCTTGTTCAGGTCCTGGTGACCGAACAGCTTCAGGATGCGCTCGGCGTGGACACCCATGGCCTGCTGGCTGCGCAGCAGCGGCGTCTTGTAGTCGAGCGCCTCGCCGGTCATCGACACGAAAACCGTTGGGATGCATAGCGTATTGCCGTTCGGGTTCTCCAGCACGTAGGCGGGGCTGGTCACGTCCCAACCGGTGTAGCCGCGCGCCTCGAAGGTGCTGCGCAGCCCGCCCGAGGGAAAGCTGGAGGCGTCGGGCTCGCCCTGGATCAGGGTCTTGCCGGCGAATTCGGCGAGCGTCTGCCCGTCGGAGACGGGTTCCAAGAAGCTGTCGTGCTTTTCGGCGGTCAGCCCGGTCATCGGATAGAAGACGTGCGCGTAGTGGGTGGCGCCCTTCTCCAACGCCCAATCCTTCATGGCGACCGCGACGGCATCGGCGACAGCCGGGTCGAGCTTGGCGCCCTTGTCGATGGTCGCCACGACCGACTTGTACACCGCCTTGGGCAGCCGCGCCTGCATCTCGGCCTTGGTGAAGACGTTGGAGCCGAAGATCTCGCCCGGCAGTTCACCCGGGACGAAGCTGATGGCAGGAGGGACGTATGCCTCGACGTTGTTGATCGCCTGCAGGCGGACTGCGTTGCCGCTCAATGGAATTCCTATCGCTCAAGGGGGCCCACCGCTTGTCCTCGACGGACGGCTGGACCGGCTCACTTTAGGAACTCTCGATGGCGAATTTGTTACACCCGCGTCACCGGTATCGCCGCGATGGTTGCGATCGTGAGTCGCGACCCGCCGCTGTCGGGCGGGACCCGCGCGGCCGCAGGGCGAACGCCCACGAACGCCCGGAGGGCCCACCCTGCAGACGGGCGATGCGCAGCGCGCCGGCGATGAGGACGGCCGCGAGCGGCAGCTCGCCCACCCCGGCGGCCAGGACCGCGACGACGATGTCGCCGGGTTCGGCGGTGAGCACATCGAACCAGGCGTCGCACATCAGCAGCACGCCCGTCGCGAACGCGAACAACGTCAACAGGGGGTGATTCGTGAAACCAAGGACGGCGGTGGTGACCATGAACGCGAGCAGGAACAGGTCGAATCCGACCCAGGTCACCTGCCAATGCTGGGCGGTGTAGCTCTGCGGCAACGTCACTCCCAGGAAAACCGTCCACGGGATCAGCGCGAGAGCGGCACACAGCGCGAGCCACTCACGCAGCCGGCGGATCTGCACCGAACGGCGGGACCGCATCACCCGTTACTCCGAGGATCTCTCACGCGCGGGGCACGGAGCACACCCGCGATCATCCCAACCGGACCGGACATCCCGACCGGGTCCCTTACGACGTCTTTACGCCGGGGCCGTCAGTCGCGCCCACCGTCGCGGTCCTCGCGGTGTTCGGCGTCCTCGACCGTCAGCGGCAACGCCAGCTCTTCGAGCGGGCGCCGTTCGGCCGCGATGCCCAGCCGCAATTCGACCAGACCCGCGATCGCCATGACCGCCGCGCCCGTCACAAACGACCACACCACCTGGCCGCGCTCCCCGGAATTGATCAGCTGCCCGAACAGCAACGGGCCGGTGATGCCGCCGATCGCAGTGCCCACCGCGTAGAAGAACGCGATCGCCAGCGCCCTGGTCTCCATCGGGAAGATCTCGCTGACCGTCAGGTAGGCCGCGCTGGCGCCCGCCGAGGCCAGGAAGAACGCGACCGCGAGGACGCCCATGAACGCCCAGACGCCGCCGAGCTGGGTCACGAATAGGATCGCGAGCACGACCGCGACCACCGCGGAGCCGAGGTAGGTGGCGGTGATCATCGGCTTGCGCCCGATGCTGTCGAACAGGTGCCCGAGCGCCAGCGGCCCGACGAAGTTGCTCAGGGCCCACAGGATGAAGAACAGTGGCACCTTCCCCGACGGCACCCCGTAGAACCCGCTCAACAGCGTGCCGAGGTTGAACGTCACACCGTTGTAGAGGAAGGCCTGCCCGGTGAACAGCGCCAGCCCGAGGATCGCGCGCCGTGGATAGAGCTTGAACGCCACCCGGGCGATCTCGCGGAACGAGATCGCCTCGCGCTGGCGGATCTTCAGCTTGCGGCCCTGCGGCTCGGGCAGCGGCTCGCCCGTTTCCTGCCGCACCGCCTCCTCGATCTCGCCGACGACCCGTTCGGCCTCCTCGTCGCGACCGTGGATGAACAACCAGCGCGGGCTCTCCGGGACGTTGCGCCGCACGAGCAGCACGAAGATGCCGAAGATGGCGCCGACGCCGAACGCGAGCCGCCAGCCGATGTTGGGCGCGAAGTGCGACGTGTCGAGCAATACGAGCGCACCGGCCGCACCCGCGGCGGAGCCCAGCCAGTACGTGCCGTTGATGATCAGGTCGACGCGGCCGCGCAGCCGGGCGGGGATCAGCTCGTCGATGGCCGAGTTGATCGCGGCGTATTCGCCGCCGATGCCGGCGCCGGTGAAGAACCGCGCGACGAAGAAATACCAGGGGGCGAAAGCGAAGGCGGTCGCGACGGTGGCCACCAGGTACACCGCCAGGGTCAGCATGAACAGGTTGCGCCGGCCGAACCGGTCCGTCAGGTGCCCGAAGAACAACGCGCCCAGGCAGGCGCCCGCGATGTAGAACGCGGCCGCGAGGCCGATCTGCGCGGCGTTCAGGTCGATGCCGCTGCCCTTTTCGGTCAGGCGGGCGGACACGTTGCCCACCATCGTGACCTCGAGCCCGTCCAGGATCCACACCCCGCCCAGCCCGATCACGACGCGCCAGTGGAATCGCGACCAGGGCAGCCTGTCCAACCGCGCCGGCACGTGCGTGGTGATGGTCCCGGTTTGCACGCTTCCGCTCATCTGGCTCCTCTCTGAGTGATCTTCAGAATTACCCAAGCGAAGCAGATGGCAAGCCTCAGCCGCGGTCGGCGCGCGACTCCTCGGGTGTCCAGGCCGCCGGCTGACCCGGGTGGCCGGGGAACAGGAAGTCGATAAAAGCCGCGGCCGTGGGCTGCGGTTCGTGGTTGGCCAGCCCCGGCCGTTCGTTGGCTTCGATGAAGGCGTACTCGGCGCCGGTGACGTCGGGCACCAGCAGGTCGATGCCCGTCACGGGAATGCCGATCGCCTCGGCCGCCGTCACCGCGACGCGGCACAGTTCGGGATTCACCACGGCGGTGACGTCGTGGATGGTGCCGCCCTGGTGCAGGTTGGCGGTGCGGCGCACGCGAAGGCGGCTGCCCTGGGGCAGCACGTCGTCCAGCGCCCAGCCCGCCTCGGCGACCGTAGCCTCGGTGAGGTCGTCGAGCGGGATGCGGGACTCGCCGCCGGTGGCCGCGGAGCGCCGCCGGCTTTCGGCCGCGATCAGGTCCCGGATGCTGTGCTCCCCCGTCCCGATGATCTCCGGTGGCATCCGCAGCGCGGCGGCGACCACCCGGCCGTCGATCACCACCAGCCGAAGGTCGTCGCCCTGCACCCGCTGCTCTATCAGCACGTCCGGGTATTGCTCACGCGCGCGGGCCAGGGCGTCGGCGAGGTCTTGCGGACCGTTCTCGGCGGTCACGCCGACGGTGATGCCCTTCCCCTGTTCGCCGCGGGTCGGTTTGACGACCACCTCGCCGACCTCGGTGAGGAAGTTGTAGTCGCCTTCGTCGAACGTGGCCAGGCGGGCGCGCGGCACCGTGATGCCCGCCTCGGAGACGAGGCGGCGCGTCCGGCGCTTGTCGTCGCAGCGGCACATGGCGACCGCCGAGGTGTACTCGGACAGCGATTCGCGGGTCACCACGCTGCGGCCGCCGTGGGTGAGTCGCATCTCGCCGGTCTCGGCGTCGAGCACCTCGACCCAGATGCCGCGGCGCAGCGCCTCGTCGGCGATGATCCGCGCGTAGGGGTTGAGGTCGTCGATCGTCTCAGGCGGCGGGCTGAACAGCGGTTCGTTGATCGCGTTCTTGCGCTTGATCGCCAGCACCGGGACGCGGCGGAAGCCGAGCTTCTCGTACAGGCCGATGGCGGCGACGTTGTCGTGCGCAACCGACAGGTCCATGTAGGCGCGGCCCGCGTTGCGGAAGCGCTCGGCCAGCGCCCGGGTGAGGGCCGCGCCGATCCCGGGCAGCCCGGCCGCGGGGTCGACGGCCAGGGTCCACAGGCTCGACCCCTGCTCGGGATCGGAGAACAGCAACTCGTGGTCGACGCCGGTGACGGTGCCCACCACGGCGCCGTCCGCGTCCCGCACCGCCAGCAGATAAGTCACGGCCGGCACGTTCAGGTGGTTGTTCCAGATGACGTCGACACCGGCGGGCACCATGCCGCAGCGCACGTAGACCCGGTTCATCGCGTCGGCGTCGACCGGGTCGTTCAGTGTCCGCACGGTGATGCCCAACGGCGGCGCCGACAGGTCTTCCGGCGCGGTGTCGGCGAAACGCAGGCGATAGGTGTGACTGGGGTCGATGAAGAGCTCCGTCGGCGCCTCGGCCACCACCACGTGGGATTCGCGGGCGTAGATACAGATGTCGCGACGCCCGGGGCCCTCCCGGCGCAGCGCCTCCACCAGCTGCTGGGAGTCAGCGAACGTCTGGCCGAAGATGAGCCGGCCCCAGCCCAACTCGAGCTCGACATCCTTGGCCATCGCCTCCACCAGCTCCGGCGGCGAGGCGTCGTGCAGGCCCATCGTGATCGCCTCGGTGTGGTCGCCGGGGGGATCGGCCACGGTCATGCCACCGGACCCGTGATGCCATGCCGTTGCAGCCAGAGTTCGAGCAGGGCGATCTGCCACAGTTCGTTGCCGCGCAGCGGGGTCAGCTTACTGTTGGGGTCGGCCAGCAGGGCGTCGACGGCCTCGGTACGGAACAGGCCGCGCTCCTTGGCCACCGGCGCATACAGCGCGTCGCGCACCATGTCGAGGTAGGGCCCCTCCAGGTGGGTCAGCGCCGGGACCGGGAAGTAACCCTTGGGCCGGTCGATGACCGCCGAGGGAATCACCCGCCGCGCGGCCTGTTTGAGGACGCCCTTGCCCTCGTGCGCGATCTTCAGCTCCGGCGGGCAGGTCGCCGCCAGCTCGACGAGCTCGTGGTCGAGGAACGGCACCCTGCCCTCCAGACCCCAGGCCATGGTCATGTTGTCGACCCGTTTCACCGGGTCGTCCACCAACATCACGGTGGTGTCGAGCCGCAGCGCGCGATCGACGCCGGTCTCGGCACCGGCGCGCGCGAAGTGCTCGGTGACGAAGCGCTCGCTGGGGTCGCCCGGGGCCATGATGCCCGGCCCCAGCAGGCCCGCCAGCTCCGCCGGGTCGCGGTCGAAGAAGGCGCCGCGATACTCGGCGACCGCCCCTTCCAGCGACGCCGCGGCCGGTGAGCCCATCGGCGGGTACCAGTGGTAGCCGGCGAACACCTCGTCGGCCCCCTGGCCCGACTGCACGACCTTCACGTGGCGGGCCACTTCCTGACTGAGCAGATAGAAGGCGACGCAGTCGTGGCTGACCATCGGCTCGCTCATCGCGCCGATCGCGCCGTCGAGCGCGGGCAGCATCCGGTCGGTTCCGATGCGGATCTGATGGTGGTCGGTTTCGAAGCGCTTCGCGATGATGTCCGACCATTGGAACTCGTCGCCCTCGACGCCACCGGCCGCCTCGAAGCCGATGGAGAACGTCATCAGGCCGTGCTGGCCCGCCTCGGCGAGGAGGCCGACGATCAGGCTGGAGTCGACCCCGCCGGACAACAGGCAGCCGACCGGCACGTCGGCGACCAGCCGGCGCTTGACGGCGACGCGGAGCGCGTCGAGCACCGCCTCTTCCCAGTCGGTTTCCGACCAGCCGGCGCGGTCGTCGTGCCGGGTGAAGTCCGGGGTCCAGTACGTGGTGGTGGTGCGCCGGCCGTCGGGCTCGATGGCGATCAGCGACGCCGGCGGCACCTTGCGGACCCCCCGCAGGATGGTCAGCGGCGCGGGCACCACCGAGTGGAACGTCATGTAGTGGTGCAGCGCGATGGGGTCGATGCGGGTGTCCACGCCGCCGCCCGCCAACAGCGCCGGCAGGGCCGAGGCGAACCGGATCCGGTGGGCGTCCTCCGTCAGGTAGAGCGGCTTGATCCCCAGCCGGTCGCGACCGAGCAGCACCCGGCCGCTGTCGCGCTCGACGATGGCAAACGCGAACATGCCGTGCAGGTGGCTGACGAAGTCGTCGCCCCACCGGTGGTAGGCCTTGAGCAGGACCTCGGTGTCACTGTGCGAGAAGAACCGGTAGCCGTGCCCGGTGAGTTCGCTGCGCAGCTCCTTGTAGTTGTAAACGCAGCCGTTGAAGGCGATGGACAGACCCAGCTCCGAGTCGACCATCGGCTGGGCGCCGGCCTCGCTGAGGTCGATGATTTTGAGGCGACGATGTCCGAGCGCGACACGGCCCTGTGACCAGGCACCGGACGCGTCCGGGCCCCTTGGGGTCATTACGGCGGCCATTGCCGACACCGCTGCTACATCGGGGACCCGCCCGTCGAGCCGTACCTCCCCGGTGACTCCGCACACTCCTTGGACCATACCGAAGGCGGTCGCGGCGCGCCCGTACGGCCACTGTGAAATGGATCGGCGGCGTCCGCCCGGGATTTGCCACCCGCGGGATCGGATTTGGGGCGCGGTGAGCCCCGCGACGGTTAAATCTTGGTTGCGGTGTGTTCTCGCCGTCGGAACGCTCCCGGGCCGGTCGCGACGTCCGCCCCCGCGGGTTCCGCCCGTGGGCCGGCCCCCGGACCGCCGCCTTCTGATGAAACCGACTGCCGTGCAATAGGTTCCGATCTCCATCCTGAGGCGGCCGTCCGGCGCACCCGGCCTTGAACCGCCAACCGACCCCGCGGTGCGAGACGAATTGTGTGAGCTGCGCGGTTAGCTCCGGCGAGAAACACGCCTCGGTTCTGGTTAACGTTCAGCCACCACTGGCAACCACGGCCCGGCCGCAGATTGAGGACGACCTTGACGCGAAAGAATGCGCATCGCGGGACTTGGCCGGCGCTCGGCGCGCTCGCCCTCGCATCCGCCGCGGTGCTTTTCGCCGCGCCGGCGTCCGCCGATCCGAACGACGATTCGTTCATCGCGGAGATTCAGCGACACGGAGTCGTCGTCACCGACCGGGGCGCCGCGATCGCCGCCGGACACAACATGTGCGCCGGACTCGACAAGGGCAGGACGCCGAGCTCGCTGGTGATGGGCGTCGCCAGGGCCACGGATCTGTCGGCCCACGAGGCCGCCTTCCTGCTCGGCGCCTCGGTGGCGTCCTATTGCCCCCAGCACAAGGCCAGCGTCGGCGCGTCGTCCTCCTGAGCCACCGCGTCGAATTCGCTAACCGGCGCGCTCCCCGGACACCTTGTCCTCCCGCGACGCCGCCGCGCGCTGAGCATCCTGGGCCAGCTCGAGCCGGCGCTCGGCGAGCACCAGCAAACGCCTGAGCCGCTGTCCGTACAGACCCACCGACTCGCTGGTCAACATGTCGTCATGCCCGCACTCGACCGAGTACATGAGGATCTCGCCGGACACGTGCGGCCGCCAGGACCGCGACAGGAAGGCGCTGCGGTCGCCCCCGTCCTGCGCGGCGGAGAAGACGGTGATGTCCCCGGTGAACACGCCGGGCCGGTGAGCTCGGTAGCGTTCGACGTTCTTGCGGAGGTTGTCGGCGAGGAGGTCGAACAGCCGCCCGGATCGGGAGGCCTCCGGCAGCTGGCCCGCACCGAGGGCCTCTTCCGGCGGGGCCGCCCCGTCGTCCATGGTGGGTTGGGCGTCGAGCAGGATCAGCCGGGCGACCACGCACCCGCGCCGCTGCAGCTCGACCGCCACTGCGTGTGCGACGACCCCGCCGAACGACCAGCCGAGCAGGTTGTAGGGCCCGGACGGGTAGGCCTCCTGCAGCCTGTCGGCGTAGACCTCCGCCATGTCCCGGATCGACCGCGGTTCGCGTTCGGCGCCCGCACGCACCTGTTGAATCCCGATGATCGAGCAGTCCAGGTAGGTGCCGAGCACCTGGTACGGCCAGCTCACACCGCCCGCGGGGTGGATGCAGAACACCGGGATGCCGGCGCCCCGCTTGAGCGTCTGCACCGGAACGACGTCCTGGCCGGACGAGGTGTCCGTGGCCAGTCGCCGGCTCAGGCTTCGCACCGAGGGCGCGTCGAACAGGGTGCGCACCGCGAGGTCGACCGACAGGTCGGCGTTGATGGTGGCGATCAACCGCATCGCGGAGATGCTGTCGCCGCCCAGGTCGAAGAAGGAGTCGTCGACGCCCACCCGCTCGACGCCGAGCACCCGGGCGAAGACGCCGGTCAGGATCTCCTCGGTGGCGTTCGACGGGGCCCGGTACGCGCCGCCGGTGTATTCCGGTGCCGGCAGTGCGCGGGTGTCGAGTTTGCCGTTCGGTGTCAGCGGCAGCGCGTCGAGCCCCAGCACGGCGCTGGGCACCATGTAGACCGGTAGGCGTCCGGCCAGCGTGGTGCGCGCCTCGGCGGGGTCGGCGGTCCCGGTGATGTAGCCGACCAGCCGCTTGTCGCCGGGGCGATCCTCGCGGGCGATCACCACCGCCTGGTCGACGCCGTCCAGCCGGACCAGCGCGGCCTGGACCTCACCCAGTTCGATGCGGTAGCCGCGGATCTTGACCTGCTCGTCGGCGCGGCCCACGTAGACCAGCTGCCCGTCGGCGCCCCATCGCACCAGGTCACCGGTGCGATACATCCGTGTGCCGGGTTCGCCGAACGGGCAGGCCACGAACCGCGACCCGGTCAGCCCGGGCCGCCCGAGGTAGCCGGTGGCCACCCCGGTGCCCGCCGCGTACAACTCGCCGACCACCCCGGGCGGCACCGGCCGCAACCAGGCGTCGAGCACGAACAACCCGGCGCCGGCCACCGGCGAGCCGATCGGTGGCGTCCCCGACCCCGCGTTGAGCGGGGCGCTGATCGCCACGCACATCGTGGTCTCGGTGGGGCCGTAGGCGTTGACCATCACCCGGCCCGGCGCCCAGCGATCGACCACTTCGGCGGGGCAGGCCTCCCCCGCCATCACCAGTGCCACGCCCTCGAGGCCGGCCGGGTCCAGCATCGCCACCGCCGACGGGGTCTGGGTCAACACGCTGACCCCTTCATCGACCAGCAGGGCGCCGAAGTCCCGCGGTGAGCGCACCATCGCCTCGGGCACCACCACGACGCGCCCGCCGCGCAGCAGCGGGGCGAAGATCTCCCACACCGACACGTCGAAGGCATACGAGTGGCATTGGGTCCAGACACCGGGGGCGGGCAGGCCGGCGTCGAGCGAGCCGATCAGCCGGGTCACGTTCTGATGGGTGACCGCCACGCCCTTGGGCACGCCGGTGGTGCCCGACGTGTAGATGAGGTAGGCGACACCGTCCGCCGCCGGCATCGGCAACGCGGTGTCCGGGCAGCCGCCGATTCGCGGGTCTTCGATGTCGATGACCCGGACGTCGCACCCGTCCAGCCGCGACCGCAATCCCCCGGTGGTGACCGCGGCGACCGGCACGGCATCCCCGACCATGAAGCCGATGCGGGCGACCGGGGCGGCCGGGTCGACCGGCAGGTACGCCGCTCCCGTCTTGAGCACCGCGAGGATGGCCACGATCGCCTGCGCCGAACGCGAAAACAGCAGCGCCACAGACTGCCCGGGGCCGGCGCCCTCCGCGGCCAGCAGATGGGCCAATCGGTTCGCCGCCTCGTCCAACTCCCGGTAGGTCATGGACACGCCGGTCCAGCTGATCGCCACCGCGTCCGGGCGATGCGCGACCTGCGCGGCGAACAGGTCCACGATCGACGCCGGTGCCGGCTCCGGCCGGGTCAACGCCGCCCGATTGCCGATCGCGTCCAGCCGGGCGTGTTCGGGCTCGTCGAGCAGGTCGACCGAGGAGAGCCGCCGGGCCGGGTCGGTGGTCATCGCCACCAGCACCCGCTCCAGCCGGTCGGTCAGCGCCCCGATGGTGCGCCGGTCGAACACGTCCGCGTCGTATTCCACGCGGAGGCCGAGCCGGTCGCCGGCCAGGGCGGCTTGCATCGTCAGCGGGTAGTGGTTGCGCTCGAAGACGTCGAAGTCGGTGATGGACAGCTCGTGGTTGACCGCCATCGCGGCCGTTTCCAGCGGGTAGTTCTCGTAGGCGAACAGCGTGTCGAACAGCTTCTCGTGGCCGGTCAGCCGGTGGATTTCGCTGAGCGACAGGTGCTCGTGCTCGAGGGTGTCGGTGTGCGCGCCCTGAAGCTGGTCCAGCAGGTCCGCCGTGGTTGTTGCCGGGGTGATGTGTGCGCGCACCGGGATCGTGTTGATCAGCAGGCCCACCATCGACTCGGCCCCGGCCACCTCGGCCGGCCGGCCCGAGACCGTGGTGCCGAACGCGACGTCGTGATTGCCCGTCAGCCAGATCAGGAGCTGCGCCCACGCGGCTTGCAGCACGGTGCTGACCGTGGTCTGGCGGGAGCGGGCCAGCTCGGCGATCGCCCGGGTGGTGTCGGCCGAGACCGCGAACGTCTCGAGGCCCCGGGCGCCGGGCTCCAGGTGGTGCGGCGGCGCGACGAGCGTCGGGGTGTCGAAGCCGGCGAGCACCTCGCCCCACGCGGACCGCGCGGCGTCCAGGTCGCGTTCGGCCAGCCACGTGACGAATCCGCGATACGGCGGCGGCGGGGCCAACCGCTGCCCGGTGAGGCTGGCGAAGGTCTCGTTCACCAGGATCGGCACCGACCAGCCGTCCAGCACGATGTGGTGAATGGTGAGCACCAGCCGGTGCCGGTTGGCCGCGGTGCGGATCATGGCGACCCGGAAGGCGGGTTGATGGGCGACGTCGTAGACCGCGGCGCGTTCGGCGGCGCACAGGTCCCGGAGGCGGTCGTCCTGGCCCTCGCCGTCGCCCCCGCCTTCGGCGAGTTCGACGTACCGCCATGCCATCGCCGGGTTCGCGGGGACGATCTGCACCGGTTCGTCGGGCCGGTCCCAGAACCGGGCGACCAGGTGCGGATGCCGGTTCACCACGGTCTGCACGGCATCGCGCAGCCGGTCACGATCGAGCGCGCCGACGACGCCGATGTCCAGCTGCACCACATACAGGTCGCCGGAATCCTGGCCGCCCCGCGTGGTGGTGGCGTGGAAGAGCAGTCCCTGCTGCAACGGTGTCAGCGGTAGCACGTCGGCGATCGGGGCTTGCCGCTCGAGCTCGTCGATCTGCTGCTGGGTCAACCGGGCCGGCAGAATGTCCGACGGGGTCAGCCCGCCCCCGCCGGATCGCACGAGGGCGCAGATGCCGGTCAGCGCCTCGAACCAGAGCCGGCTCAGCCGGGTCACCTGCGCGCGGTCCAGCACCGACGGAGCCCACGTCCAGTTGGCGTGCAGCTGCGGGCCGTCCTCGGTGTCGGCGGTGCCCGCGTTGAGGTCCACGGTGTGCATCAGCGGCATGGGCACCGCCGTGCTGGTGCCGGTCACCGAGGAGCCGTCCCGGGAGATCCGCCACAACTCGTCCGACAGCTCGGCCGCGGCGCCGCCCAACCGGCCCAGGTAGTTGAAGCCGATCGTCGGGTCGGGGCCATCCAGGCCGGCCTCGGTGTTCAGGTAGCGCAGCAGCCCGTAGGTCAACGGGTCGGGCAGCGCCCGGAGCTGTTCCTTGGCGTCCTTGAGCACCGCGCTCAACGCCGGGTCACCGGAAAGCACACGCTCCCAAGGCAATTCGCCCACCGTCAAGGAGACCGGGTATTTGGTGGTGAACCAGCCGACGGTGCGCGACAGGTCGACTCCGGGCGCGAGTTCCTCGTGGCGGCCGTGGCCCTCGACGTCGATGCCGATCGGCGCGACTTGGGCAGGGTTGGGGCCCAGGAACTCCGCCCAGGCCAGGGCGTAGCCGATCAACAGGATGTCGTTGACGCCGGCATGGAACGCCGCTGGCGCCTCCCCGAGCAGCGTGCGGGTGGTCTCCGCGTCGAGCTGCACCGAGAGGTGCTCGGCGGTCTCGTACGTGTCGGTCTCGGGGCGCACGGCCGGCAGGGCGGGCGGGGTGGCCGCTATCCGCCTCCAGGCGTCGGCCCGCTCGACCACCGCCGGGGTGTGCGCGTGCTCGCTGAGCAGGGCGGCCCAGCGGGCGAACGACGTTCCACCCGGCGGCAACGCCACCGGCTGGTCGCCCCGATGCTGCGCCCAGGCGATGTTCAAGTCCTCCAACAGGATTCGCCAGGACACGCCGTCGACGGCCAGGTGGTGGATGATCAGCACCAGTTGGCGGGTGGAGGCTGCCCATAGCGCGCTGAGCATCGCTCCTTCGGCCGGGTTCAGCCGCGACCGCGCCTCGAGCACCGCCGCGTCGGACAACACCTCGACGGTGTGCAGGCAGTCGGCGGCGTCCACCGCACCCGGCTCGGGCACCGTCAGCGACCACCCGTCCTCGACACGCAGTCGCAGCATGGCGTGCCGATCCAGCACGGCCTGCAACACCGCCAGCACGTCGGCCTCGTCGGTCCCCGCGGGCGCCTCCACGACCATGGTCTGGTTGAACTGGTCGACCGGACCCTGCACGCCCTGCAACCACCGGATGATCGGCGTTGCGGGCAGTTCTCCGGTGCCCTCGTCGGTCACGCCGTCGTCGCCGTCGGCCGTGCCGACCACGCGGGCCAGTCGGGCGACGGTCTGCTCGACGAAGATGTCGCGGGTCCGGCATGTCAGGCCGGCGGCGCGGGCCCGCGTCACCACCTGCATCGAGGAGATGCTGTCGCCGCCCAGGTCGAAGAAGGAGTCG
>NZ_LZJG01000383.1:0-545 GCF_001667785.1 Mycobacterium sp. E3247
TGACCAATGCCAGTTGTGAGATGGAAGCGGCGGAGGTGAACCACTTTTCGCCATTGAGAACCCAATCCGGCCCTCGCGCACCGCGCTGGTCTGCATGCCGGTGGCATCGGCGCCGGCGGCTCTTTCGGTCATGGCAAAGCAGACCCGGATATCGCCGTTGACCAGCGGGACCAGGTAGCGCTGCTTCTGCTCCTCGGTCCCGTGCTCGATGAGGGTCAGCATGGTCGCGTCCTGTGGGCCCATGCAGTTCAACGCCCACGCACCCAGATGGCTGAACGCGCGGCCCACTTCGACTTGCACGACGGCATTGGCCAAGTGCCCCAACCCCATTCCGCCGTACTGCACCGGTACGAAGGGGCACCACAACCCTTCCGCGTGGGCCCTGTCCTGGACCTCCTTGACGATGTCGAAGAAGGGACGCGTGCCGATCTGTGGCTCCGCCGGCAGCACTACCTCGTCGATGAAAGTGGCGACCCGGGCACGCAGTTGCTGAATCTCCGCCGGGAGCTCGAAATCGATCATGTGACATACGCTGACAGGAGCCA
>NZ_LZJG01000384.1:0-580 GCF_001667785.1 Mycobacterium sp. E3247
TCCGCGGGGGTCGTCATCCGGGCGGCCAGCTCGCGGGCGCGGGAGACGTAGTCGGGGGAGAGGATCTGGCGCAGGTCGGCCACCAGCGACTCGCGCGTGGTTTGGGAAAACGGGCGGGCGACACCGACTTTCAGCCGATCCACCTGGCCCGCCCAGATCTTCTGATCGCTCATGCTCCAAAGGCTCAAGGTGGGTACTCCGGCGCGCAGGCCCGCGGCAGTGGTGCCCGCGCCGCTGTGGTGCACCACCGCCCGGCAAGCGGGAAAGACCGCCCCGTAGTTGACCACCCCTACCACCTTGACGTGGTCGGAATGGGCGACCCCACTGAAATCGGTTTTGCCCGAGCACACCAACGCCCGCTCGCCCAACTCGGCGCAGGCCTCGCCGATCATGGTGATGGTGTCGGCTGGCGAATCGACCGTTGTACTGCCGAAGCCGAAGCAGATCGGCGGCGTTCCCGCCGCGATCCACGACAACACCTCGTCGTCGGCGTCGGTGGTCAGCTCCATGGTCAGCGACCCCACGAACGGGCGTTGAGCGCCCCACTTCGCCCATTCGGCGGCCAGGCCGGGGAAACAGA
>NZ_LZJG01000385.1:0-1670 GCF_001667785.1 Mycobacterium sp. E3247
TCGCGGGTGTGCCCGCCGAAGCGGCGCTGGTCGATGCGGCCCTCGGGGGTGCGGTTGAACGGCATCCCCATCTTCTCCAGGTCGAGCACCGCGTCGATGGCTTCCTTGCACATGATCTCCACCGCGTCCTGGTCGGCGAGGTAGTCGCCGCCCTTGACGGTGTCAAAGGTGTGCCATTCCCAGTTGTCGTCCTCGACGTTGGCCAGCGCCGCGCACATCCCGCCCTGGGCGGCCCCGGTGTGGCTGCGGGTCGGGTACAGCTTGGTCAACACCGCGGTCCGGACCCGCGGGCCGGCTTCCACCGCCGCGCGCATGCCGGCGCCGCCGGCGCCGACGATCACCACGTCGTATCGGTGTTGCTGGATCAACCGGTCAGCCCCCTAAAATCACGAGATATTCGGGTCGAATGTCACCAGCACGTAGGTGCCCAGCACCAACGTGAACCCCATCGACAACAGCAGCAGGCTGTTGAGCCAGAACCGGGTGCTGTCCTTGCGGCTGTAGTCGTCGATGATCACCCGCAGGCCGTTGCCGCCGTGCAGCTGCGCCAGCCACAGCAGCGCCAGATCCCAGAACTGCCAGAACGGCGAGGCCCAGCGCTGCGCCACGTAGTTGAAGTCGATGCGGTAAACGCCGTCGTCCCACATCAGCATGATGAACAGGTGCCCGACGGCCAAGACGATGAGCGCGACGCCGGAGAACCGCATGAACAGCCACGCGAACTTCTCGAAATTGGGGATGCCGGCCCGGCGCCGCGGCGAGCGCGGGTTGTCCAGGCTGGCCGGCCGGTCGTGGCTGCGCTGCCGCACCGGGGCCACCTCGCCCCGGCCGAGCTGCAGGTCCGGGGAGCTCATCGCAGGTGCTCGGTGATGTGGACCCCGGTCACCACGCCGGCCGGCACCATGAGTAGCAGAAAGACGACGCCGACGATCCAGAACATCAGCTTCTGGTAGCGGGTGCCCTCGGACCAGAAGTCGATGAGGATGACCCGGATCCCGTTCAGCCCGTGGAATACCACCGCGGCCACCAGCCCGTACTCCATCAGTCCGACGACCGGGGTCTGATAGTCGTGGATCACCGCGTTGTAGGTCTGCGGGCTCACCCGCAGCATCGCGGCATCCAGCACGTGGACGAACAGGAAGAAGAAGATCGTCGCGCCGCTGATGCGGTGCAGCACCCAGGACCACATGCCCGGGTCGCCCCGATACAGCGTCCGGGGCGGTCGGCGCCTGCGCGCGGGCGCAGATTGTTTTGCCGGATCCGCGGTTGTCGCCTGTGTGGTCACCGGAGTCCTCACCGCCTTCTGACATTGGAGGGCAGTCCAGCCTAACCCGGCCGAAGGACGCCCAGCGCCAAACAGTCCGCCAAGCGAAGCGTCGTGCCAGAGTTAGGGTGGCAGTCGCACGGGCCCGTCGGTGAGCGGGGTTTTGAACGAGGTTGGGTATGCCTGATGTCGATTGGAATACGCTGCGCCGCAAGGCAATCGGTGCCGCAGCGGGGGCCTATGCGCCGTACTCCCGATTCCCGGTGGGAGCGGCCGCGCTGGTCGACGACGGGCGCGTGGTCACCGGCTGCAATGTGGAGAACGTCTCATATGGCCTTGGTCTCTGTGCCGAATGCGGTGTGGTGTGCGCCCTGCACACGGGCGGCGGCGGCCGGCTGATCGCGCT
>NZ_LZJG01000386.1:0-645 GCF_001667785.1 Mycobacterium sp. E3247
CATGGCCGTCCCGCCCAATCTTGTTGAGCTCGCGCAGGAAGCAGGCCTGGCGGCCATCGGCTACGGACCCGACATGCACGACTTCTGGAGCGACGAGTTCATCCGCGACTTCTGGAAGAATTTCGTGCGCGGGCCCATCAAGTTGATGCGCGACGCATGGGAGCCGGTGCTGCGGAACTGGCAGCTGATGAGCTCGTCACTGATGTCGGTCGGTGCCGGCGCCGATTTGATCTTCACCGGACAGCTCTACCAGGACCTCGCGATCAACGTCGCCGACTACTACCGCATTCCGATGGCCACGCTGCATTACATTCCGATGCGGCCCAACGGCGAGCTGATTCCGGCACTGCCCGGGCCGATGGTCCGTACCGGGATGGCGGTGTACGACTGGATGTGTTGGCGGATGAACAAGAGGGCCGAGGACCGGCAGCGCCGCGAACTCGGACTGCCCACCGCCACCGTCGCCTCACCGCGCCGGATCGCCGAACGCGGGTCGCTGGAAATCCAGGCCTATGACGAGGTCTGTTTCCCCGGCCTGGCCGCCGAATGGGCGAAGTGGGGCGCTCAACGCCCGTTCGTGGGGTCGCTGACCATGGAGCTGACCACCGACGCCGACGACGAGGTCGCATCGTGGATCGCGGCGGG
>NZ_LZJG01000387.1:0-13358 GCF_001667785.1 Mycobacterium sp. E3247
CCGCAAGTCAACAGGCAACGGCGGCAGCGACGGCAGCTGGTCGATCGGAATGTCGACGGTCCAGTTCATCGGTCCATTCCCTTCTGCGCCGACGGTGCCCCCGGGATGGTCGATCGCGGCTCGCGACCGTGCATCGGCCCCACCCGGACCGGCTCCCAGGCCGCCCGGCGCGGGCATCGCTAGCAAGGCGTATCTCATTGGCGGTGTGGGGATTTCAACCTGAATGGTGGTGGTACAGGCTAAGGCCAAGCAGCACGATGACGCCGGCCAGTAAGAGCACGCGCGGAATGATCACGCGGTTCCAGGCGGCTTCCAGCGACGGGCCGTCATCGAGTTCATTACCCTGCAACGCCGCTTCGGTGAATCTAGCGTTGATCGGCTTAGCCACGATGAAGTAGATCGCCAGCCAGACCAACGTGAGCACAGCGGCCGCAGCACGAAGTCCTCCTGCGGCCGGATCGTGCCCGACGAACGCGAGGATCGCCGAAGACACAATGGCCACAGCGCCGATGGCTCCCGGGATGGGCAGGCGCCTATCACCGTAGTAGTGGACGAAGCCGACAACTCTGGTCAGCTCGGCCTTCGTGAGGCGTTTGAGCGCGGAATCCCACACGACCGCTGCGAATGTGTCGGTGCCATACGTCACACCTGCACCGAGCAGCCCAACGAGAACCGTGACAGTGGTAGCAATCTCCATGAACACTCTCCTTGATTTCAGGGCCGCACTCCCGGGATGGTTGGGGCCACTGGCTTCCCCATCGGCCCGGTGCAGCAGGCCCACCTTCAGATCGCCCCGATCAGTCGCTCAGGTCCTTTGCCGGGCAACCACCTCGCACAAGGCGGTGACGGTGTACGCCTGCTGCAGCTCACTCTGCGGCAGAGTCACCTGATACTCCTTCTCCACTTTTGCCGTGATCTCCATCAGATTGAGTGAGTCCGCGTGGTAACGCTCAACGAAGTCGGCGGTGTCGTCGATCCCGGCCGGATTCATCGCCAGGACCTCTGCCACGATCTCGCGGATCCTTGCGAGTGCGTTGTCCGTATCGTTCATCTGACATCCTTCGATTGCGGCGGCACCGGACTGGAGGACAGCAAGCTCGCGGCCGGGCGGGAGACGACCAGGAATGAGCCCACGGTGAGAATGGTTCGGCCGCCTGCTCGCGTCTCACCGCTGAACTCACCGAGCGCCCCGGAACGATGTTGGAGCTCTACGTGGTGTTCCAGCACTTCCCCGGGAATGGCTGATGCGGCGAAGGCAAGGTCGCGGACGCCGACCATCAGCGGGAGCTCGTCCGGCGGGCCGAGCTCGGCGAGCGACCACAGGAGCGAGGCAGCCTGGCCGAACGACTCGAGGACGAGCGCAGACGGATACCGGAATCCCTCGATTCCGGTTCCGTCTTCCATGTCCCGGTAGCAGTCTTCCCCGCCCGTGACAGCCTTGGTGGCGACGAGCGAATTGGGCGGCGAAAACTCCCGCACGGTATCGAGCAGAAGCATCGGGGGGCGCTGCCGGAGTAGACCGCGCACCTGGCTGTGGTCAAACATCAGACCCCCGCCGGTTCGAGCGTGAGGTGCACCTCCGCTGCCGTCTGACCGTCGGCACGCACGCCGCGAGCGACCACCCCGACCCGCCCGATCGCCTGAGGAGTCAGCAGCAGGGAGAGTTCCAGTTCGTCGCCCGGAAGCAGGGGTCGGACGAAGCGAGCGCGGCCGATGCTGCACAGCCGAAGTTCGGCGCCGCGGGCTGAACTGGCCGCCTGACGGACACATTCGATCAGGAGAACCCCCGGCAGGATCGGGAAGTCAGGATAGTGGCCGGCCATCTGCGCGGCTGCCCGTTCTACGGCCAACCGCACGGATACCCGAGTGCCCTCTGGGGTGTGCTCGGTCTGCGGTGGGCGGTCGAGCGCGTCAAACACCGTCGCTGTCCGAGTCGAGGCGCGCACGACAGCCTCAGCCCATGCCCGGATGAGCGACGAGGCGCTGCGCGAGCTCTTCTACGTAGTCTGTGATTGTTATGTCCCGGTCGAGATATGGGACCACCTGACGCGTCTGTTCGTAGAGCCGCCGGGTCGCGGTCGACAGGCCCTCGGCGCCTCGGATGTCAACGGCCTGGCAGGCGCACAGCAGTTCGAAAGCGACCACGTGCGCGACATTTTCCAGCACTTCGTTGGCGCGCCTGGCCGCGACGAAGCCGAAGGAAACGATGTCCTGGAAGTCTCCGGTCGAGGTCAACGACTGAATGGATATGGGCATTGCCTTCGCCCGGGTTTCTGCGGTCAGTGAGGCGGTCATGAACTGCCCGCCCATCAGCCCCAACCGCAGGCCGGGGTTTTCCCGGCACAGAAAGCCCGGAAGCCCGTTGCTGTTGCCGGCGTCGAGATATCGGTCGATCCTTCGGTTGGACAGGTTGATCAGCGTGGTCATCGCGATGACCAGGTGGTCCATTGCCATCGACACGTATTGCCCGTGGAAGTGCCCGTTGTGGAACACCTCGGCCTCATCCGGGTCGATCAGCGGATTGTCGTTGGAGGAGTTGAGCTCGTCCTCGACGACCCGCGCGATCGTGGCGACGCTATCCATCACCGGCCCCAGTATCTGCGGTGTGCACCGAACTGAGTACGCGTCTTCGATCGACTGCGATCCCGCCTTTGCGGTGTCCCCCATCTCAGCCGAGAGAAGGTGCTCCGTGTCGAGCTCGTCGACCGCGAGGCCGGAGTCGCCCAACGTGTCCCACAGGAACCTGGCGACCTCCTGCTGTCCCTTGTGCGGCTTGAGCTTGTGAACCTGCGGATGGAATGGCTTGGTCTTGCCGACGAGGGCTTCCACGGATAGGGCCGACACGAGCAGATATGACTGCAGCAGACGCCGGGCCCGGGCAACGCTCATGCTGCCCAGCCCCACCATGCCGGAGGTGCCGTTGATCAGCGCCAGTCCCTCTTTGAAACTGAGTTCCATCGGCACGATGCCGACTCGTTGCAGCGCCTCGGCGCCCGGTAGGACTTCGCCATCCAGCCTCGCTTTCCACTGGCCTATGCAGACCAGTGCGATCGCGGCCAACGGCCCGAGGTCGCCGCTGGTGCCGAGCGATCCCTTCTCGGGCACGCACGGCACGACACCCGAGTTCAGTACCGCAATGAGCTTTTCCAGGTTGGCCAAGGAAATGGCCGAGTTACCACGGGCAAGCGACACAATGCGGGACAACATGATCGCGCGGACCATGGCGTCGTCGAGATGTTTGCCAACGTTGGTCGCCACTGCATTGAGCAGGTTCTCCTGCAGTTGGCGTGCCATGGATACCGGAACCAGCCAATTGACGAACCCGCCCATACTGGTGTTGACGCCATAAATGACGCGCCCCTCCGCGACGAACTTCTCCAGCGTTTGGCGGGAAGTTTCCACCCGTGCGCAAACGGCGTCGTCGATGGCCACAGGAACGGCTGAGACCGCGGTCGACTCGATCTCGGTCAGCCGAACCCGCCGATCTAGGGACAGGGTGAAGACCACGTGTAGCTCCTAAGCGTTCGTAGCGGGTTGTAATTCGGACGTGCTTTCGGGAGCGGCCAGCCGTTGCCTGAGCAACGCGCGATCGACCTTCCCGTTTTCGGTCAAGGGAAGCTCCGGCAAGGTGTAAATCGACCGAGGCACCATGTAGGTGGGCAGCTCCCGCGCACAGAACGCGAGTGCAGCGACTTCGTCGAGTTCCGATTCCGGGCGGTCGAGGACGACGGCCGCCATCAGAATGTGGTCCCCCGACCGCGCTACCAGGGTCGCCGCGGCCGCCGTCACGGCGGGAAAGCGAGTGAGGACGCTCTCCACCTCGCCCAGCTCCACCCGATTTCCGCGGACCTGTACCTGGTAGTCGGATCGGCCCACGAAGTAGAGCTCGCCCGCTGAACCCAGGCGGGCCAGATCGCCCGTGCGAAGCACTGTCTGCCCATGCCGCGGCTCGACCGGGTCGGACACCAGCACTGCGGCTGTGGCCTCGGGGTCGTTCCAGTAGCCGGTGAACAGCGCCGGGCTACGCAGGTAGATCTCCCCGATCAGGCCGGGCCGGGTGACCACCTGTCCGTGATCGTCCACCAGGGTCATCTCGGCCCCTGCGTGGGCGTGTCCGATCGACAGTCGGTCCTGCTCGGTCGGCAGCGGATGCGGAACATGGGTGAACGAGGCGGCCATCGACTCTGTCGCTCCGTAGCCGTTGATGAGGCTGACGCCGGGAAGCACCGCCTGCAGCTGGCGAATCTCAGGGATCGGGAACTCCTCGCCAGCGAATACGACTGAGCGCAGCCCCTCCAATTCCTTGAGCAAATCTGGATCGTGGCGCAGGACGGGTCGCCATAGTGACGGAACGCCGTGAACCTGGGTGACCTCGGCGTTTCGCAGGACAGCGACCATGCGCCGAGGTGAGCTGAGGTGCTCCCGCCGAACGGGCACGAGTGTGGCACCGCTGCTCAGGGCCACGCCGATCCCGAACAGCGCGAAGTCGAATTGGAGCGGTGATGTGCTGGCAACCCTGTCGTCGGGTCCGGCCAATCCGTCGTCCAGCATCGCGCGGAGGAACGTCACAATTGCCCGGTGGCTCATCACCACGCCTTTGGGACAACCGGTCGAACCGGAGGTGAAGATGATGTACGCGGTATCGGTGGCGACCACGTTCCGGCGCCGGCGCGCCTTGCTCGCCGGCGCGCGCTCGATCACCAGGCCGTTCGAGCCGAACTGCGCACTGCCGCTTGCCTCTGGCAGTTCCCTGTGCTTGATGCCGTCCGCCCGTGCGTGCAGTTCCGGTTCGACCGACTGCAGGATCGCCCGCAGGCGGGTGTCCGGCGTCTGCGGGCTCACCGGCACAAACGCCAAACCGAGCATCGAGCACGCCAGCAGGATGGCCACCGAGGCTGCCGAAGTGTCCGCCTCGACTGCTACGCGGTCACCGACATCAAGCCCGAGGCTGTCCAAGACCGCTGCGTACTCCCGGATTTGGCCGTCGAGGCGCCGGTAGGAGATCTCTTCCAGAGTTCCGTTCTCGTCTGCCTCGACCACTGCAGGTTTGTCCGGGGTGCCGTCCGCAGGCGCCATGAGCAGCCGATACAGGTTGTCGGCCGAAGGATGCGCACGTTCCATAGCGTCCCCGTTCTCACTTGAGCGGTTGAGTCGAGCGGCCTTCTTCTGTTGCCGCATCGGGCTCTTCCGATTAATCGTTCGACACCGGGACGGGCGCCGAACTGGAGCGCATCTTGATGCGGGATGGATTGCCAGGGTGACGCGCTATACGGGCGGCTGCACGGTCGTAATTTGGCCACCATCATTTGCCCACGTGCGCCCCAACACGCGGCGACGTCGTTGCCGAACATCGATGACGTGAGAGAGGTGTCGAACTCGGGCAGACGGGTCAGCCAGCCTCAGAATGCTTTGCGGGCGCGCGATCGACAGCCCGCTCCCAGGACACGATCCCGTGTCAACGGTCGGCGAATCGTCCTCTTGAAATTTGCTGTTGCTCAGACGCGCGGTCGTGAACGACACAACCGCGCATGCTCAGAACTGGCCCCGGCAGAGATCGAGCAGGGCCATGGCGAAGGCCGTGCCGGGTTTGCCAAGCGACTCGCGATACCGTCTGAGGACCTGCATCTCGCGCGAGAGATGCACCCGGCAGCCGCCCGAGGTGATCCGAGCCTGCTGGATTTTGTCCGAGACGAACATGCGCTCAAGCACCAAAGCGATGATCCGCTCGTCCAGCGCATCGATCCGCTCGCGGGTACCACCGATCAGGACCGCCGCATCGTCGGTGCGCGCGCCGGTCGTCTCTCTGTTCACGCTCATCGTTCATCTCCTTGAGGGCTAAGTGGTGAAGTGCTCGTCAAAGCGCCGCAGCTTGGTGGTGAGGTAGCGGCGGAATCGGTTCGGAGGGCCTGGTCATGTCGCTTCCCCGGGGGTGCGCGTTGGCCGAGCCGGGGTCTTCGGGGTGGCTTGCAGGCACTCTTCAAAGAAGGCAAACGCGCGCAGGTGGTAGCAGCGGGCGACCCGGCCGAGGCTGATGTTGTGGCCCGCGTCGGGTTGGCGTTCCACCCGGACGACGGGTGCCTTGGTCAGCCGGGAGCACAAGTCCGCGATGTCCGGCTCGTCGTGAAGCCACCAGGCCTCGTGCTCGGCAAACGTCAGCCGCAGCGGGATTTCGATCCGCGGCGCCAGTTCCTCGAACCTCGCCGGCCACAGGTACACCTCGGCGGCCTCGCGGGCGGGCACGGGGGCGACCAGCGCCTCGGCCGCGCGGAAAGTGCCTGGGGGGTAGAGACCCAGCGGTCCCCAGTTGCGTTCCCATTCCATGCGGCGGCGGAGCAGTGTCCGGTCGGCCGAATCGAAGTTGTATCGGTGGCCGATACCGGAGGCATCCAGCGCGAGCAGTCCGGGGGTGCGCGCGGCGGTCGCAAGGGCGAGTTTGCCGCCGTAGGAATGGGCCAGCAACAGGAAGCCCTTCCCGACGGCGTGCCGTTCGGCGAACGCGTCGAGAGCCCCGGGCAGGACGGCGGCCTGCTCGTCGAGGGTCATACCGTCGGGTACCTGCGCCGCGGAGCGGCCATACCCGGGCCGGTCGAGCGCCAGGACCGTGAAGCCGAGGTGTGCGCCCAGCGTGAGCAGAGATAAGTCAGGCTGGGCCTGCCCGTCGAAGTAGCCCGCGCGCATGCCGCCACCGTGCACCGCGAGGACGGTCGCCCGTGGCTGCCTGTCGGGCGGCTCGGCCAACAGGCCGGACAGGGTCAGGCCCGCAGCCTCAAGGAGGATCGTGCGGACCCCGGCCGACTGGGTCTGCGACGGCATATTTCGGTCCGTCCCGGGCACGCTCATGGTGTCCTTGTCGGTTGCAGACCGACCGGTGCCGCCGGAGTCGCTAAGGGGAGCCATCGGGGCGGTTAGGGGTGAGTCGTGGTGGCGCTGTCCAGGTGAGACCGGCCGACTCGGCGGATGTGACGGGGGCCGCCCACGGATCCTCGCCGTGGATGTCGAGGATCTGTTCACGCAGCCACTGGTCGAAGGGGTGCTGTGACTCAGTCCAGCGCTTCCTGGTCCGCTCCGGTGCCACGGTCTCGAAGTGCACGATCGCGTAGTCCCGATCGGGCCGAGGGTCGATGCGGAGCACCTCGTGGGTGATGCCCAGCCTCCGCCGGGAGGCCTCGTAGTCGCGTCGGCGCGGCCCCTGCAACTCGGCGATGAGCAGGTGCCAGGCGCTGGCCTTCTCGTTGTTCAACGGCACCGTGCGCACCACGGACCGGACGCCCTCCACGGTGCTCCGGCCGCCCTTGCGGGGGGCCAGCATCCGCAGGCCGAGCGCGGCGAACATGTTGGATGCCACACCATGCTCCCATCGCTCGGCGACCCTGCCCTCCTCGTCGAACCGCCAAATGACGATGCCGACGGAAAGGAACGCACGGCCGGTGGGCGCCACCCCCAGCAGATCGCCCTGGTGAGTGCCGCGCCAGGTGTTGTGGATGACGACCATGTCGTCGTGTGCGCTGATGTCCTCGATGGTGACGTGGAAGTCGGGGAACGCCTCACGCAGTCCGGCGATGGTGTATTTCACGCCCTCGGCGCCCTCGGGCGCGCCGGGCAGGCCGGCGTGGTCGACGACGTCCGGCCGGTAGAGCTCGTCGACCAGCGAGAAGTCGCCCTGGTTGACGAACTCGGCGAAGACCCGCCGGATGGTCGCCTTGTTGCGTTCCTCAGCGCTTTCCCACGCTGGCGGGATCCTGGTCGCAGTGGTCAAGACAGCAGTCCTCTCATCGGTCTCGGCGGTTCCGAACACGCTCATGTCGCGCTGGCGGTGCTCCTGGGGGCCCACCGCATGCCGTACGCGACGTGTTCGTGTTCCGCGGTGTGGAAGGTGCGATTCCAGACGAGTTTGAGAATCCGGTCGCGCAACCAGATGGCGGCCGGGTTCTGCAGGGCGCCGATCACGCCGATCCGGTGCGCCAACAACTGCATCGGCCGGGTTCGCTGCTGCCGCTCGGCCTCGTAGGCGCGCAGCGCCTGGGTGATGGTGGCACCGGGCGTGGCGAGATGATCGGCCAGGACCAGGGCGTCTTCGATTGCCAGGCAGGCGCCCTGCCCGATGTTGAAGCTGATGGGGTGCGCGGAGTCGCCCAGCAGGGTGACCCGCCCCCGTCCCCAGACAGAGTCTGGTTTGCGGTCCATGACATCGCTGCGCAGGATGCTCTCCGGAGTGGTGGCGTCGAGAATCTGCTGAACCGGGGCGATCCAGCCGGCGTGCCTGGCGCGCAGCATGTCCAGGGTCTGCTCGGGCGTGCCCTCGTCGCGCAGGCCGGCGGGGCCGTTGGCGACGCTCATCCAGTGCACGACGCCGGGGGCAATGTCGTAATACGTGAAGCGGGTTCCGGGACCGAACAGCGCTCGGAAGGTGCCGGGCGGGAACTCCGCAGGAGTCATGTTGGCGTGGCCACGCCAAGCGATGTAGCCGGTGTAGTCGGGAGGTTCGGGCCCCAGCAGCCGGCCGCGGACGGTGGAATGGATGCCGTCGGATCCGACCAGCATGTCGCCCTCCTCGGAGGTGCCGTCGGCGAAGTGAACGCTCACCCCATCGGCATGCTCGGTATACCCGGTGACTTCGGCGCCAGTGACGATGGGAGCTGTCACGGCTTTACGCAGGATGTCGTGCAGGTCGGAGCGGCTGATGGCGACGGTGGGTTGCCCGTAGCGCTCGACGAATTGGCCCACCGGGTACTCGCCGATGACCCGACCGGTCGAGGTCGCGAAGTGGCACACGGACTGCGCGGGAGCGATCTTGGTTACCTCTTCGGCGACTCCGAGGTAGGCCAGAGCCAGCATGCCGTTGGTCCAGATGTGCAATCCGGCGCCGCCGTCGCGGAGTCGGGGTGCGCGTTCGAAGACGACGGAGTCGATACCCCGCTGCTGCAAGGCCAGTGCGGTGGCAATCCCGCCGATCCCGCCGCCGGCGATGAGAACCCGGCGTCTGGCATGGGGCGTTTCTGCGGACATGACTTCTCCTTCGGGTCAGTGCGGACGACTCGGCGGCAGTTGGGTCAACCGCTCAGCCCAGCCATCGCGCCATCCGGGTAAGAGTCGGGGGTGTCTGAAAACTGGCTGTCGGCCGTCAAAGGCGGCAGGGGCGCCCGCCAGGTGACCGAAAGCCCGGTGTACACGTACCGACTGGCCTCGATGCCAAGCAGCACGATCCGGTCTCCCGGCCGGATGCGTCCCGAGGTCCAACCCGCGTCCAGGGACAGCGGCACCGCAGCCGAGCCGGTCGCCCCCACCGCGGCGAGGTTCTCCACGATCCGCCCGGTAAGTGCCTGGTTGTCCTCGGCGGACAGGCCGGCGACCGTGTACTCGTCGGCGAAGTAGTCTGCGTTGCCCTCCGGCAGCACGATCGCGTCGAACTCTTCAAGCGCCCGGCCTTCCTTCCGTGCCATCTCCTGAATCGCGCGGACGAAGACCCGTGGCCCGAATTTGGAGGTGCCGGGGACATCGATCTTCATCTGGATCAGCTGGCGCCGGCGCATCTGCTCGGCCTGCGGCACGTCCGTACCGCCGCCAACGATTTCCATGCCAGGCTTTCGCAGGCCACCCACGCAGGCGTTGATGAAGGTGAACTCGTCCGCCGATACCTCCGCCGGTTCAGCCTGCATCACCACGGCCGCCGCACCGTCGCCGAATGTGTACAGCGTCAACCGGTCCCGCATCCGTACGCGCGCCGGGTCAGTGCCCAGAAAAAGCGGCGCCATCAGCGGCGAGGCGACGTCGCTCCCCACGATGAGGGCGGTGCGCGCCGTCCCGTCGGCCAGGTGCCGCCGGGCCAGGTCCAGCGCCTGTACCCAGCCCGCGCAGGCCCCGCGGATCTCGATCGCGGCGACACTCTCCAGACCCAGGTAGTGCTGCAGGGTGGTGGCGACGTTGGGCAGCGTGTACTCCGGCGTCGCCGTGCACACCACGATCAGGTCGACCTCGTCGGGCTCCAGACCAGCCCGTTCCAGCGCCTGCCGGGACGCACGTTCAGCCATCCGGCTGTTGTTGATCGTGTGCTCGCCGGTCGCCGGGTCGATCATCCAGTGCCTGGTCTTGACCTGAATGCCGTCGAGGACGTCGTCCGGCAGCGGTCCGACATACTTCTCGAGCGTCGCATTGTCCAATGGTTCTCCCGGGACAAAGCTGCCGCTGGAGAGGATCTTCACGTCGTACGTGGTGGTCATTGGCCGGACTCCGTTCCTTGGAGGGGTGCGGGGGACAGGGCGAGCGAGGTGTGGGTGCCGCCGAGAGATGAGCTGTTGATCAGGACAGGGCTGCGGCTCGCGCCCTCGCGCCAGGTACCGACGGCGAGGACCGCCGAGAGCTGGGCACCCGCGCCGATCGGCTCGCCGAGTATCCGCTTCGGAGCCTCGAACCGCACCCCGCCCGTGCCGAACACGCGCTCGACGGCGGCCTGTTCAGGACGGTCGACGGCAGCCAGGCCCGCCGCGTTCGCCCAGACGGCTGAGACGTCGTTCGGCTTGAGCCCGGCGCCGCGCAGTGCCCCGCGCATCGCCCTCTCCATGCCGTTGCCACTCGGGTCCCAACGGCCGATGCCACGCGCATCTGATGCGGTCTCGTACCCCAGCACCTCGGCGTGCACCGGGGCGCCGCGTCGCTCGGCGCTCGACCGGCGCTCCAGCATTAGTGCGATACCGGCCTCGGCAAGCGTGTACCGGCGCCCGGCCGCCGAACCGAACAACGGGATGCCGTGGTACGCGGCCAGCACGGCGGGTGAGAACGCCTCGACCGCGGGCACCAACAGCCGCTCGGCACGTCCGGCGCGCAGCATGTCGTACGCGACCCCCAACGCCGCGGCGCCGGCTGCATGCCCCGACGTCAGCGTCGACGTCGGCCCCTTGGTGCCCAGGGCCATGGCGACCATTCCGGCCGCCCCGTTGAACACGGTGAACGGGAACACCGCGGGGTTTGCGGCCCGGGCGCCTTCGCGCAGAACCGGGACGGTGAAACGTTCGCTGAACTCCATCGGCCCGATGCCCGTGCCGAGCACTACGCCTGTCGCGGCGACTGCGTCCGCGTCATCTTCCGCTCCCGCCGCGCTCAGGGCGGCTCTGCACACGGCGACGGCGAGCTGAGAAACCTTGTCCATTCGCCGCCGCTCCCTGGCGGAGCCGGCGGCCGAACGGTCGAACTCGGCCCGCGCCAACCGCAGACCATGCTCCGAAACACCTTGCTGGCGCCCGGCCGCATAGGCCGCCCAAAGAGCCTCGGGACCCTCGCCGGCCGAGGTGATCGCACCGAATCCGGTCACCACGACGTCGTCCGGGGCCTCGGCCGGCGCCGGCGCGTAGGCGCCGCCGGCGCGGGCGAAAGCGATGGTGGCGTTGGCGCCGGCGAATCCGAAGTTGTTGGACAGCGCGGTGTCCAACACCATCGGCCGACCCGTGCCCGCGACCGGGTCAAGGCCGCATTGGGGATCCGGCTCGGTGAAGGACGCTGTGGGCGGCACCACCTGGTCACGCAGGGCCAGCACGGTGACGATGCCCTCCACCGCACCCGCAGCGCCCAGCAGGTGGCCGATCATCGACTTGGTACTGGACAGCGCGGTCTTTGCGGCACTCTCGCCAAGCGCGGCGAGCACCGCCTTGCTCTCAGCCGTGTCGTTCTTCGGCGTCCCTGTGCCGTGTCCGTTGATGTACCGGACGTCGTCGGGTGTCAGATCCGAAGAATCGAGCGCTGCGAGGATCGCCCGGGCTGCGCCCTCGCCCTCGGGGTGTGGGGCCGTCGGGTGATAGCCGTCGGCGGACAGGCCATAACCCAGTACCTCCGCGATGACCGGGGAACCGGTCCGCTCCGCGACCCGCCGGGAGAGCAACACCAGCATCCCGCCGCCCTCGCCCAGGGTCAGCCCGGACCGGTCCTTAGAGTAGGGCGCCGCTGGCCGCGGAGAGAGCGACCACAGGCTGCTGAACCCGGCGAACGCCGACTCGGTGAAGGCATCCGCGCCGCCGACCAGCATCGCATCGGCCCTCCCAGCTCGGATCACGTCCAGGGCGTGGGCCATCGCGTGCGCGCTCGAGGCACATGCCGTGTTGACGCTGAACACCGGCCCCTTGAGGCCGAATGCTGCCGACAGCGCCTCCGCACCGGCGTGTGGCGGTACGAACGTGTAGCGGTGCCAGTCGGGTGTGTTGCCTTCCCGCAGCTCGCGCAAGGCGAGTTCGGCGCTGCGCCAGCCGCCGTGGCAGGTACCGTACGCGACGCCCCACCGCTCGGCCGGGATGTCCGCGTCGACCCGCAGACCTGAGCCTGCCATGGCCTCCTCGGCGGCGGTCAGGGCGTAGTCGACGGACAGATCACGGCTGTCGGAGCCCGGGGCGTAGTCGTAACTGGGTGAGCAGCTCTCAGTGACCTCGCCACCCAGGGCGGTCTGGTAGTCGTCCATGGGCAGGCGGCGCACCGGCGCAATAGATACTCGCCCCGCGCGCACCCCGTCCCACAGGGCTGCAGCCGAACCGCCGTGCGAGGTGACCGCGCCAACCGACGCGATTATCACACTGACAGCCTGGTCAGGAACGTCAGTCACTTTCGTCTGCTCCCTCTCTGAACAGCAGCGTTCGCCCGCTTACGCGTGCCTGGACAGGGTCAGCGCCACGGCCTGGCCCTCGATGCCCCGGGCCAGAGCCATCGCATGGGAGGGCTGAGACTCGCGGGCGCTGCCGCGGACGTGGTTCAGATCGCAGGCCGGGTCGGGGTCATCGAGGTTGAGCGTCGCGGGCACGGACCCGTGGTATAGGGCCAGCGCGGCCACGGCAGCGTTGAGCGCACCGCCGCCCCCGACGAGATGACCGGTCTGCGGCTTGACACAGCTCACCGGCACCGACCGGACGGCGGGGCCCAGCGCGGCACGCAGAGCGGCAGCCTCGCCGGCGTCCCCTAGCCGGGTCCCAGAGCCGTCGGCGGCAACGTAGCCGAGGTCGTCGGCAGCCAGCCGGGCGTCGTCGAGCGAGCGCCGCACCGCTCGGGCCAAACCGCGTCCCTCCGGGTCTGCGGCCGGTGGTGTACGAGCGTCATGGCCGGCGCCATAACCGCTGAGCTCTGCATAGATCCGGGCGCCGCGGTCGAGCGCCGCTTGCTTCTCCTCGAGCACCAGCAGCGCGGCGCCCTCGCCGGGGAGCCCTCCGTCGCGGCCCCGGTCGTAGGGCCGGTACGCCCCGTGCCCCCGATCGTTGCGGGTGGTCAGGAGGCCAAGCCTGTCCAGAAGCGTCATCGACCACCAGCTGGTGGCGTCGTCGTAGCCGCCGGCGATCGCCACATCCGCGTCCCCGCGGCGCACAGCGCGCATGGCCCGGCCGATCGCGGTG
>NZ_LZJG01000388.1:0-5522 GCF_001667785.1 Mycobacterium sp. E3247
ACCCCACACCGGCTCCCCCGCAAACGTCCCAAACCGTGACCATCACCGAGCCGGACGGGGCTTGGGGTTGCCGAGGGTGACCGCCAACAGGATGGCCACCAGCACCGCCGCCGCCGCGCCCGCGACGCTGAGCACCAGCGCCGTCCGTTTGTACCACGGCAGCCCGCCCTCCGGGACGGCTTGGCGGTCGCCGGGACCGGCATCGAAATCCCTTGCCTCGTCGGTGTACTCGCCGGTGGCGTCGCGCCCGGTGTAGGGCACCGGCTCGTCGGCGCCGTCGGCGTCCTGGGACCAGGCCAGGGCGCCGTCCACGTCCGTGGCCCGGGCGGCCCACGCGGCCTGGGTCATGTCGATTCCGGCGGTGCCGACCATCTGGGTCGGCGTTTCCACGACGGCTCCCGCCGCCGTGGCGGCACCCGCCGACGACTGCTGCTCGCCGAGCGCCGCCGCGCCGACGGCCGCGCTGGCCGCGGGCTGCGGTGCCGAGTGCACGGGCACCTGAAAACGCTGCGACAGCCGCGCGGCGATCAGCGGGATGCCGGCGCCGCCGCCGGCGGTCGCCACGGCGGCCAGCCCGGCCTTCGGAATTCCGTTGCGGCGCAACGCCTCCTCGACGACGTTCAGGAATCGGTCCAGCGGTTCGGAGATCAGCCGCTCCAGCTCGGCGCGCGACAGCTGCGCGCCCCCGACCGATGCCGACGCGGCGGTCGACAGCTGTTCCTTGGCGCGCCGGCATTCACCGAGCAGGCGGGTCTGCGAACCGATGCGCGTGGTGCTGGCCAGGTCGGCCATGGTGTCATCGGATGCCTGCAGGCCACTCAGGACGAGCTGATCGATCGCGTCGCCGGAGAAATCCGCGTATCGCACCGTCGGGCCGACGAGCGCGAAGTTGGATCCGGCGTCCATCAGGGTGACGCTGGTGCCGCTGGCGCCGAAATCGCACAGCGCGACGATGCCCGCGCCCGGGAAACCCGGTCTGCCACGCAGCGCCGCCACGGCGGCGGTGGCGTCGGACACCAGCACGGGGGACACGCCGCCGCGGGCCAGGTCCGGCTGGGCGAAGAATTCGTCGCGCAGCGCGGCGAACTGGGATTCGGACCAGTACGCCGGGACGGCGATGGTGATCGGTGAGCCGTAGCCGACGGTGCGGGCCATCGCCTCGATCGCCTCGACCGTCAGTACCTCGCCGAGGTACTTCGTCCCGTCGGGCGCCACCAACGGTGACCGGTCGCCGACCCGCTCGACGAACCCGCGCAGCACCATCCCGTCCCCGGTCAGGTTCGGGTTTTCCTCCGGCAGGCCAACTTCGGTCGGCCGGTGCTCGAAGAGGGTCAGCACGGCACTGCGAACCACCGGGGCGCCGCCCGCGCGGGCCGCCACCAGGTTGGCCGCCCCAATCGACAGCCCGAGCGACTCGCTCATGCCCCGCACCCCACTTCCGATCGCCCGGTGGTCCTCACCATAGCGGCCGACGGCGTCAGCGCAGGCCGGGCGGGACGGTGATCACCGTGGGCACCCCGGGAATCGTGATCACCGAAGGCACCTGTGGCAGGTGATGGCGGTGCGTCGGCGCCTGCTGGCCCGGCTCGCGCGTGGGCTGCTGTGTCGGCTGCTGCGCCGGCGCCTCGCCCGCACTGCTGGTGGTCGGCGTTGTGGTGCTTGTCGGGGTGGTCGTCGTCGTGGTGGTGGTCGAACTCGTGCTGCTGGTGCTCGGGGTGGGGCTGGTGCCCTGTCCTCCCTTGAGCAGCTCGGTGATGCCGTAGGCGATCAGCCCGATCAGGATCACGACGAACACCAGCCAGGCGATCAGCAGCGGAGGCTTGCGATACCACGGAGTGGGTTCGCTCTCCAGGGCGTCGAACGCGTCGGGCTGCCCGGTTTCGTCGGGCGGGTACGGCGGGGCCTCGCCGGAAGTCGGCTGGTCGGCCATGCCGTAGTCGGCATGATGAGTCGCCTGCTCGTGGAAGTCGTCGGGTGGGCCTGTGCGTTCCACGGCACCGATGGTACTGATCTCACCTGCCAACCTCCTGAGCCCGCCTTCGGAAAGGGTCGTCACCGGCGCCGTCTTTCCGGGCGACGGGCCCGACCACATGGAGGGCGGGGGGTGTACTCGGTGGACCCCGGGCCGGGGAGTCGTCGCGGGCTTATCCGATCTGACAATCAGTCAGATCGGTGCCTAATCCCGCTCCGCTGGTTCATCGCGCAACGGAGGTCTGCCTTATCGCGGTGGGCACAGGCGTCCCTTCTTTGCGCAGGTTGCCTGGGAAGCACGGTGATGTCCCGATGATTGTCGGGGGCGATCCGGGCGGATAGGCGGACTTGATTTGCACGACGTAACCGTCAGGGGCGTAGCCGAACCTGTTGGGCTTCTCGAAGCCTTGTCGCTCAAGGACCTGCCAATCCCAGCGTTTCCAGATGCTTTCCACCTGACCGAAGAGGGCGTTGACGTCCGTACCTGCTGGAAGGTTCAGATCACCCCAGTAGGAGTAGTTGACTGGGGAGTTTTGGTCTTTTGGCTCGTCTTCGCAGTAGGCGATCCCGGAACCGACACCGCTGTAGCGGGTTCCGTCGACGTTGGTCCCGGCGGGCAGCGCGTCCACGGTCTGCTGAATGTAGCGAATCACCGTATTCTGCGCTTCTTCTTGACTCGCAGGTACTTTCGGTGACGGAGCGGCTGGTGTGGACTCCATCGGACCTCCTGGGATCACTGTTGCGCCAGACGGCGCCCCCGACGCCGGTTGTTTCGTGGACGTGGATGACGATCCTGATGAGCACGCAGCACATAGCCCGGCTGTCAGCAGGACAGCCAGTGAACAAAGCAGACTACGGATTGTCGGTTTCATCGTCTGATCAGGGCGTGAAGGTGGGTGGGGTGACATCGACTCTTCCGGCGATGATACGGCCCATGTTGTCAAGCGCCGGGTTACCGGTATCCCAGTAGCTGCTGTGGGCCGCGACTGTCGGCAGGCCGAAGGGCCAGCCCGGTCCTGGCGCTGCCTCAAATGGGATGCCCCCAAACTTCGAACTCATTGGGTCAGGACCCAGCGTCATGCCGGTCACGACACCGATGACGTCGTTTTGCGCTCGGGTCGCGAAGACATGAGCCCCGGGATCAAGGTTGAGGTCACCGGCATGTCCGGCCAGTACCCCGGGGCTGCCGACTGCGATCACATTGTTGGCGTCGAGATGGTGGCCGCCGAGTGCCGCGGCCCCCACTTCGGTGGATCCATAGCTGTGGCCGATGACCGTGTTCAGCGAGGGGCCCCCGGTAACCGCGTCGTTGTGGGAGGCGCGCAACCCGGCTTGGAAATCGTCGAGCGCGGCCGCCCCGTTGTGGGCATAGCTAGTCGACGCCGCATCAAAGACATTCATTGGCCGGTCGTAGCCCATCCACGTCGTCACCGAAACATCCTGTGGCCGCAGGCTTTTGTCAGCAGCAAGCGTGGCCGACAACATCCGTTCGGATTTGAGCGCGCTGGCATCAAAGCGCGTGAGGTCTTGGCCGGTGCCCGGCACAAAGGTGGCGTCGCGTTTCGCCGTGTCGGGGTTATTGATGGAGACAGCGGCGTGACCCTTGTCATCGATGATGCCCAAGTACCTCGGCAGTTGCCCAGGCGGCACCTTGTCCGGCGGCGGTCCAAGAGTACTTTTCACATTCGAGTACCCGTCGCGCGCACGATTGGCAGCGTCCCATTGCCGTCGCCAGGCCAGAAACTCATTGGTCTTCAGGAACGGCGTCTTCCCGCTGGCCCAGTCGGGATGCTGAGCGCGCAGACGGTCCAGGTCGGCTTGGTTTGAAGTCTGCAGCTCGTCGAGGTGCATCCGGTTGTAGTGATCGCGATCGACGAACGGCATCCCAGCGTGGTTGCCAACGAAGTGGTTTCGGTCGTATTCGGCGTCTTTTTGCTCTTGGGTGAGCGAGTTCCACACTTGCGCAAACTGATTGGGGTCATCCGGCAGCGGGGGAGCCGGCGACAGTGGGCCCTCTTGCGCCCTGATGCCTGCCGGGTCGTATCCCTCACTCTTGAGGGTTCCCAGCGCATTCTGCAACGTGTTCGAGTAACCGTCGCGTGTTGCTTGCAGCTGGCCCAGCGCAGCCTTCGTGTCGCGGATGGCGTCGTCTTCGAGCGAGGTGATATAGGCGTTGAGCGCATCTCGGTCGGCCGCGCTGAGGTTGGGATGCTCGTTTTCTAGCTCGACGGCCTCGGCGATCATGTTGTCGAGGCCCGTCAGCTGCGCTTCCAGCGAGGCGATCTGGCCAGCGGCGGCCTTTTGCGCCTCGGCCAAGGATGCGGCGATGGTTTCCAGATCCGCACCGATTTTGGGCAGCTGCACGGCCTGCGCCCCCAGGGACTTCGCCACCCGCTGCACTTCAGCAGAGTCGTTGATCGGATGATCGCCATCCTGATGATTCCAGGCCGCGTCAAACCGATTGCGGGCTTGCTCGAAGGCAAGGTCAGCTTCGGCGGTCGAGCGCCCCGCAGCCTTAAAGGCATTTGCGAGGCTCGAAATCTGCCCCGGCTCGCCCGCTTGCAGAGTCCGGTTGACCTCCCACGGATCACCGCCGGCGAAGGCTATCAACGCAGGGATGCTTATGTACCTGAGGTGCATGGAAACGTCAGGGGTTCTCGATTAGCCCCGGCTTCCAGCAGGGCTGCCAGCCCTGACGACTGGTTGGCGACACGGCGCTGTAGCCGGGCACTGACACGCATCGCCGCCCCTTTCGCGCTGGCGCCAAGGTTACTGCCCCAAACCCGGTGGTCAATTCACCTTTCGATGTGGACGGTATGCCAGTGTTTGCGAGTCTTTATCCCCTGTCGGTGTCGGGGGTTAGCCATGGCCGAACGGAAGACAACGCACGCACCTCGCGGCACTTTGAGAAGGAGCCGGGTGACCATCGAGCAACGCGTGGCCCTCGAGGTCGTCAGAAGGTGTTGACCTTGTCGAGGCTGACGAACATGCCGTGGCCGGTGCGGTCGTTGGTGAACCGGGTGCCGTCGGCGGTCGCGACGATCGTCCAGCCCGCGGCGTTGTAGGTCTTGTAGTCGATCTGGACGGTCGGGATGGCACCCAGGTTGCCCAGCACCCACTGCACCTTGCCGCCCGAGTCCACGCTCACGCCGTTGGCGTGTTCGCCGTCTTGCAGCGGGGAGTTGGTGAACGGCGCCTCGCAGCCGACGGTGTCCTTGTTGATCTGGCAGCGTGTGGTCCCCGACTTGGTTTCGATGAACACGTAACCGTTCTGGTCGGGCGGCAGCGGGATGGCACCGGCGGGCGCTGTCGGGTTGGCCGGCGTGGTCGGCAGCCCGGGCGCGGCTGCCGGGGGTTTCGCCACTTCGCGCGTAATCTGATTTCCCGGTATCGGGTGATCAGCGGGAGTGATGCGTGCGGTTTTCGCAAAGGGCACGGTGGAGCCTTGCCGGTGGATCCCTACTGATCGCGCCGGTGATGGTCAGTCCCGCACTCATCGACGCCTGTAGCACCACCGTCGCCGGCCGCGGCGCCGCGGCGCCGGGGGCCGG
>NZ_LZJG01000389.1:0-674 GCF_001667785.1 Mycobacterium sp. E3247
TCACACGTGAACTGGTTGACGTCGGTGTAGCCCTGGCGGAACAGCTTGGCGCAGCCGGTCAGGTACTTCATGTAGCGCTCGTAGACCTCTTGGGACTGGATCGCGATCGCCTTTTCCCGGTTGGCCTCTAAATTGGCCGCCCATATATTAAGGGTGCGCGCGTAGTGTTCCCGCAGCAATTGCACTTTTTCAACCGTAAACCCGGCCGCCGGCGCCAATTTCAAAATGTCTTCCTGCGCCGGCAGCTGCCCGCCGGGGAAAATCTCCTTGTAGATGAATCGCGCGAATCGGATGTCGCTCATCGTCAGCGTGATGCCGCGCGCGGGCATTTCTTGCCATTGATACGTCAAAATTGTGTGCAGCAACATCCGGCCGTCGTCGGGAAGGATGCCGTAGGCGCGCTCGAAAAATGCGGGCCAACGTTCGGCCTTGAACGCCTCGAAGGCGCCGATGGTGACAATCCGATCGACTTTGTCGTCGAACTCCTCCCAGCCCTGCAGCCGGACCTCGACGTTGCGCTCGGTCGGAATAGCCGCCAGCCTCGCCTTGCTGTACTCGAACTGGTTGCGGCTGAGCGTGATTCCGATGACGTTGACGTCGAACTTCTCGATCGCCCGTTGCAGTGCTCCGCCCCAGCCGCAGCCGATGTCGAGCAACGTCATCCCGGGCTCGAG
>NZ_LZJG01000390.1:0-644 GCF_001667785.1 Mycobacterium sp. E3247
CCCGCGTCGAGGTGGCTGGAGGCGAAGGCGACGCCTTTGTCGATCATGGCGCCGTCGTCGGCGTAGGTGTTGTGGGCGGCGAAGTTCATGCCGTCGGAGCAGACCGGGTCTTCGGTGGCGCAGACCTTGATGGTCTTGTCCTGGTAGGCCGGGCCGATCACGACGGGTGGCTCGTTGAGGAAGTTCATGGCGCGCACGTTGGGCATGCCGAACAGCACGACCGAGGAGACGTGTTGGGCGACCGCGGGGTCTAGGGGCTTGGGCACGGTGTTGGGGTCGACGCCGTCGGGTACCGAGGGGGAGGTGACGAAGCCCATTACGGCCGCGCCCTGGGAGTAGCCGCCGAGCACCATTTTGGTGTTGGGGCAGTCGTGGGCCATCGAATTGACATGATTCGCGGCGTCTCTGATGCCGTCGACGCCGGTGTCCCATTGGTCGCTGGCGGGGTAGTTGACCGGGTAGACGTCGAAGGATTTGCTTCCCATGCGCGAGTGCAGGGCGTCGACGAAGGCTTGTCCGGTGGGGCCGACGCCGGGGGCTTCGCCGGTGCCGCGGGCGAAGACCACCTGGACGTCGGGACATTGGGCGGCGGCGGTGGGCAGGGCGGAACCGACGAGGGCCGACGCGCCGAGGCCGGACGCCGC
>NZ_LZJG01000391.1:0-1435 GCF_001667785.1 Mycobacterium sp. E3247
CAGCTGCTCAACATCCTCTGGAACCTCATCGGCGGCGGCGTCGACACCACCACGTCACAAACAGCGCTCACGCTCCACCACCTGGGCACCCACCCGGCCCTCAGACAGCAACTCATCGATCACCCCGAGCTCTACCGCACCGCCACCGACGAATTCCTGCGCTACTTCTCGGTCAACCAAACCCTCAGCCGCACAGTCACTCACGACGTCGAGCTCAACGGCCAACGCCTGCGAAAGAACGACAGAGTCGTCATCAGCTGGCTCTCGGCCAACCACGACGACAACGAATTCCACAACGCCGACGAGATCGTCCTGGACCGCGCGCCCAACCGGCACGTCGCCTTCGGGCTCGGCCCACACCGCTGCATCGGCTCACACCTCGCGCGCCTCATGTCCGAAACCATGGTGAAAGCCGTCCTCGACCGCATCCCCGACTACCAAGTCGATGTCGACAACGTCCACCAATACCTCGGCAACCCCAGCATGACCGGGCTCGGCAAGCTGCCGGTCACCTTCACCCCCGGAGCGAAGCGAGGCTAGATGCCGGACAGCGCTCGCGGACCCGCCAACCCGATCACGCAACTGCTCGGGCCGTTCACCCGGACCGGCGGCTTCTACGCCCGCTTCTGGGGCACCTACCTGGATCGTCGGCCCGACGAGCTACCGGTGGCCCGGCCCACCATCGCGCTCGCCGCCCAGGCATTCCGCGACGAAATCCTGCTGAGCGGCTTCAGCCTGCTGCGTGGAGCCCCCGACGCCGAAACGCTCGAACGAATCAACACCGAAGTGCTTGCGGCACAAGACTTCTACGGCGACAAGGGCTGGCTCGACAATCCCGAGGGGTTCTTCGCCCCGCCCCCACCGCCCAATGACGTGACGGTCAAGCGCGTGAGCAGCATGGGGCGCAACTTCGATCGGCTGTCCTTCGACAGCGACTACGAGCCCCACGACGGCGAGCCCGGCCGGGAACGGTGGCAAAGCTACACCCGCAACAACCGCGAATACGCCCTGATGTTCCGGCACCGCCGGCCACGGCCCTGGCTGATCTGTATCCACGGCGCCGAGATGGGACGCGCTGCCCTGGACCCCATGCTGTTCCACGCCTGGCACCTGTACCGAGATCTCGACCTGAACGTCGTGCTCCCCGTGCTTCCCCTGCACGGCCCCCGGGCAAGCGGCCCGAAATTCCCCAGCGAGGACGTGCTCGACGACGTCCACGGCGCCGCTCAGGCGGTCTGGGACATCCGGCGCCTCATCACTTGGATCCGCGAGCAACAGCCCGACGCCGCGATCGGGGTGAACGGCATCTCCCTCGGGGGTCTGATCTCGTCGCTGGTCGCCAGCCTCGACGACGGCCTCACCTGCGCGATCCTGGGTGTGCCGGCCGTCGACCTGGTGAACCTGGTCGGCCGCCACGCCGGCCTCAGCGGCCACG
>NZ_LZJG01000392.1:0-684 GCF_001667785.1 Mycobacterium sp. E3247
GAAGTCGAACAGCGAGCTGATCGGTCCGAAGATCAGCATGAACCGGCGGATGAACGCGACGTTCCAGTGCGACGGCGCGTGCAGCTGCTCGGCGTCGACCCTGTCGGTGGGGATCGCCAGCTGCGAGGAGTCGTATAACAGGTTGTTCAGCAGGATCTGGCTGGGCAGCATCGGCAGGAACGGCAGCAGGGCCGATGCGGCCGCGGCGCTGAACATGTTCCCGAAGTTGCTCGACGTGCCCATCAGCACGTACTTGATGGTGTTGGCGAATATGCGCCGGCCCTCGGCGACGCCGGTGGCCAACACACCGAGGTCCTTCTCCAGCAGCACCACGTCGGCGGCGTCCTTGGCCACGTCGGTGGCGCTGTCCACCGAGATCCCCACGTCGGCGGCGTGCAACGCCAGCGCGTCGTTGACCCCGTCGCCCAGGAAGCCGACGGCTCGCCCCTCGCGCCGCGCCGCGGTGATGAGCCGCGCCTTCTGCTCCGGCGAGATGCGGGCGAAGATGGTGTAATTCTGTGCGGCGTGCTCGAATTCTTCGTCGCCGAATTGTTCCATCTCCGCGCCGGTGATGGTTCCCTTTGAGGCCAAACCCAAGTCGGCGCACACCTTTTCGGCCACCCGCGCGTTGTCACCGGTAGCGATCTTCACCTCGATGCCCAGATCCGCGAGCTGGGTTAGGGA
>NZ_LZJG01000393.1:0-1355 GCF_001667785.1 Mycobacterium sp. E3247
TCAAACGGCTGAAAGTTGGTGCCACGCGGCGGTTTTCGGCCACCACCCGGGAGTCGTTGTTGGCGGATCTGCGCCGGATACTCGATCCGGATTACGGCGTGCGTGCGCGAGAGATCGCCCGGCACATGACCAAACCCGCTGAAAGCGTTGTCAAGGCCGCTGACGTGGTGGAGAAGTTTGCCGGCTCGCGGAGTCGCGCCTGATCGGCAAAGCCGACAGCGCGGATGTGTGCCGCACTGTCAGCGTCCTGACTCCGGCGCCGGCGCCGAACTAGTTGCCGCTTCTGGAGACACGGGACCACACTTTCTGGCACACTAGATATCTGATCAGCCGACGATGCCTGGGGGTCGCGTCAAACCGTCAAAGGTCGTCACAGTCCAATGGTCGGGGGGATAGGGCCGATGATATTGGCTTCGTCACACCCGACGGCGCCCGGTGGGAATTGCCGGTTCGCCCGCTCGCGGAACCTCATTCCCCATGCCATGCAACGAAAACAGTCAATCCCAATAGGGAAGGGAGAGACTGAAATTAGGGCCGAAAGACCCTACTCTGAAGTGTTGCCGGGGCAAGGGAAAAGTGATTAAGGTTACAACGCGATGAAATTTGCTGTGGCAAGCTACGGGACGCGCGGTGACATAGAGCCGTGCCTCGCTATCGGGCGGGAACTGACGCGCAGAGGGCACGAAGTCCGCATGGCCGTCCCGCCCAATCTTGTTGAGCTCGCGCAGGAAGCAGGCCTGGCGGCCATCGGCTACGGACCCGACATGCACGACTTCTGGAGCGACGAGTTCATCCGCGACTTCTGGAAGAATTTCGTGCGCGGGCCCATCAAGTTGATGCGCGACGCATGGGAGCCGGTGCTGCGGAACTGGCAGCTGATGAGCTCGTCACTGATGTCGGTCGGTGCCGGCGCCGATTTGATCTTCACCGGACAGCTCTACCAGGACCTCGCGATCAACGTCGCCGACTACTACCGCATTCCGATGGCCACGCTGCATTACATTCCGATGCGGCCCAACGGCGAGCTGATTCCGGCACTGCCCGGGCCGATGGTCCGTACCGGGATGGCGGTGTACGACTGGATGTGTTGGCGGATGAACAAGAGGGCCGAGGACCGGCAGCGCCGCGAACTCGGACTGCCCACCGCCACCGTCGCCTCACCGCGCCGGATCGCCGAACGCGGCTCGCTCGAGATCCAGGCCTATGACGAAGTCTGCTTTCCCGGGCTGGCCGCCGAATGGGCGAAGAAATGGGGCGACCGACGGCCCTTTGTCGGCGCGCTGACCATGGAGTTGACCACGGACGCCGACGAGGACGTGGCATCGTGGATCGCCGGTGGATCGCCGCCGATCTGC
>NZ_LZJG01000394.1:0-512 GCF_001667785.1 Mycobacterium sp. E3247
CTGGCCGCGGTGGACTGGCGACGGCGCGGTCTGGCTGACCTTGGCAAGCCCGAGGGATTTCTGGAGCGTCAAGTGCCACGATGGCTCGCCCAGCTGGAGCGCTACGGTACCCGCGATCTCCCCGAACTCGACTTCCTCGCCAACTGGCTTTCCGCCAACACCCCGACCATGAGCCCGGCCGCGGTCATCCATGGCGACTACAGCCCATTCAATGTGATGGTTGCCCCGCAACCGCCCGCTAGGCTCGCCGCAATCGTTGACTGGGACACCGGCACCATCGGTGATCCATTGCTCGACATCGGACATCTGCTGGCGCGCTGGACGGAGCCGGGTGAGGAACCCGTTATCACCCTCCAGGCTGGCGGCGCCGACGGCTATCCGACTCGCTCCCAAATGGCGACCCGTTATGCCGAGCGCACCGGACGTGATCTCTCGGCGCTGCCCTACTACGAGGCGCTGGCACTGTTCAAACTCGCCATCATCCTCGAAGGCTCGCACGCCCGGCAGGTCTG
>NZ_LZJG01000395.1:0-1425 GCF_001667785.1 Mycobacterium sp. E3247
GCGGCCAAGGCCGCCACCCGCGCGTGCTTCTCCAACGCGGGCCAGCTGTGTATCTCCATCGAGCGGATCTACGTCGACAAGGACATCGCCGACGAGTTCATCGGCAAGTTCGGTGCCGCGGTGCGGAATATGAAGCTGGGCACCGCCTATGACTTCACCGTCGAGATGGGCAGCCTGATCTCCGCGGGCCAGCTGGACACGGTCACCGACCACGTCGACGACGCGAAAGCCAAGGGCGCCACGGTGATTGCGGGCGGCAAGGCGCGACCCGACATCGGGCCGCTGTTCTATGAGCCCACGGTGCTGACCGACGTCACGCCGGAGATGGAGTGCGCGGCCAACGAGACGTTCGGGCCGGTCGTCTCGATCTACCCCGTCGCCGGCGTGGAGGAAGCCGTCGAGAAGGCCAACGACACCGAGTACGGGCTCAACGCCAGCGTGTGGGCCGGCTCCTCCGCGGAGGGCGAGCAGATCGCCGCCCGGTTGCGGTCGGGGACCGTGAACGTCAACGAGGGCTACGCGTTCGCGTGGGGCAGCCTGAGCGCGCCGATGGGCGGGATGGGCCAGTCCGGCGTCGGTCGCCGGCACGGGCCCGAGGGGCTGCTGAAGTACACCGAGTCACAGACGATCGCGACGGCCCGCGTATTCAATCTCGATCCGCCCCTTGGTATTCCGGCGACCCTCTGGCAGAAGTCGCTACTGCCCATCGTGCGCACGGTGATGAAACTGCCCGGGCGGAACTGAGTTCGGGTCGGCCCGGAGTCAAACCCCGGCAAGCCAATCGTCGTTGGCATGCGTTGTACGGTCGTAGCCAGGGCTATGGACTCCAAACACCTGCACCACTCGTCTAGAACCTGCCGGGTCTATCCGGGTACCTTCTCCGAGATCTTGTCCACGATTGTCGTTGCGGCCGGGGCGCCATTGCCGTACTGGCACACCTGCACATATACGACCACGTTGTTCTTCGCCCGGGCCTCGTTGGAGCAGATCCAGCCGACGACCCTGCCGTCCTGCAGTTGTGTCGCCGTCCAACGCGCATCGGTGCCGGTGGCGTCAGACTTTTGATATCGCCATTGCGCTTGTCCGTCTTTCCGGTGGAGCACTGCATTGTCACAGGAATTCACGGCCTTGATAAACGCGGTGTCGAGCAATTGGGTCGCTGCTTTCGAGTCGGGGACCGTCGCAACAGCCTGATAGACCGCATGCTCGAAAGTGTCCTTGTCCTCTTTGTAGAGATTGCTCCGCCACGCGGTGTAAGCCACCCCCACCGAGTACGTGTCCGGCGCGATCAGCGGCTCGCACTGCGGGTTACCCTCGTCGACTGCGATGGGCGGTTGAGGCCTGGTCGCGCCCGGCGGAGGCTTAGATGCCCAGTTGAGTTTCGCCCCGACGATATCGCTAACCACGTCCGGCGCCAAGATCAGC
>NZ_LZJG01000396.1:0-1391 GCF_001667785.1 Mycobacterium sp. E3247
GACGATCTGGCCGCGCACCGGCTGGCCGCCGAGAACGGGCTGGCGACGGCGACGGTCGCCGTCACCGGGGCGTCGGGCTTGGTCGGTTCGGCGTTGACGGCGTTTCTGAGCACCGGCGGCCATCGCGTCATCCGGTTGGTTCGCCGCCCCGCCGGAGGGGACGACGAGCGGAAGTGGAATCCCGACGACCCGGACCCGGGCCTGTTCGAGGGGGTCGACGCGGTCATCCACCTGGCCGGCGAATCGATCGCCGGCCGGTTCACCGAGAGGCATCGAAAAGCGATCCGCGACAGCAGGATTGGGCCGACCCGCTGGCTCGCCGAGGCGCTGGCTCGCACCCCGCGGCGGCCGTCGGTGCTGGTCACCGCTTCGGCGATCGGATACTACGGGTACGACCGGGGTGACGACGTCCTCACCGAGGACAGCGAACGCGGCGATGGCTTTCTCGCCGATGTCGTTGCCGACTGGGAGGCGGCGACCGCGCCCGCGGAACAGGCCGGGGTGCGGGTGGTGCCGGTGCGCACGGGCATCGTGCAGTCCCCGCGCGGCGGCACGCTGAAGCTGATGCGCCCGTTGTTCAGCGCCGGGCTGGGTGGCCGGCTGGGCGACGGCCGGCAATGGCTCTCGTGGATCGGGATCGACGACCTCGTCGACGTGTATCACCGAGCACTGTGGGACACAGCGCTGTCCGGTCCGGTGAATGCCGTTGCGCCGCACCCGGTTCGCAACAGCGAGTACACCGCCACCCTGGCCCACGTCATGCGTCGGCCCGCGGTGTTGCCGGTGCCGTCGCTCGGGCCCCGGGTGCTGCTCGGCGAGCAGGGCGCCCGCGAGCTGGCGTGTGCCAGCCAGCGGGTTGCTCCGCAGAAGCTCACGGCGGCCGGACACCGGTTCCGCCATCCCGAGCTCGAGCAGGCGCTGCGTCACCTGCTCGGGCGCGAGTCCTGATCGGAAGATCTGAGGCAATCGCCTGATCAAGCCCGATCCGCGCTCATAAATGATTCAATTTCTTAATGATCTCAGGAGCGCCGGCCCGGCACGCCCGGCAGGCCGGCGCGGTCGTGCTGGGCATGGTCGCGGTGGCCACGATGGTGCTCGGCCCGCGCCAAGCCCGGGCCGAATCCACCGAGGCGGACAGCGCGACCGACGTCGCCTGCGCGAGCGCGACCCAGGCGGTGCCGACGACATGGTATTTGCCCAGCACGCCGCCCCGGGGACTGGTCTGGCTACAGCACGGCTTCGTCGAGGGCAAAAAGGTCTGGTCGGCGTTCGCCGCCGAGATCGCCGGCACCGGATTCCTCGTCGTGGCCACCACGCTGCCCACCCTCAGCGCCTTCGGTTGCACGGTGGAGCACCTGATCGACAACAGGGGCTTCCTGGACAACATCGCA